>NZ_BAAAMU010000111.1:673-33718 GCF_039529435.1 Nonomuraea maheshkhaliensis | reverse complement strand
ACCACGACACCCTCATGACCCACAACGGCCTCTACGCCGAGCTCTACACCCTCCAAGCCAGCGCCTACCGCTGACCCCCGGCCGCGATGAGGGGCGGGCTCGGGCCGTCCGGCGCTCTCCGCGTCATCAAGCGTGGGCTCAGGCCAGGGCCGCCTCGATCATCGCGCGCGCGACCGCCCCCACCGCGCCCGCCCGCGCCCCCGGCCGTTCCAGCACCACCCCGACCGCCACCTCGGGCGCCCGCGCCGGCGCGAAGGCCGTCACCAGCGCGTGCTCCCCGCCGCCCGGCACGGTCGCGGCGGTGGCGGCCCTGGAGGCCACCCGCACCCCCGGGATCGCCGCCCCCAGGCCCCTCGCGGGCGTCGCGATCGTCATCATCGCCGCCAGGTAGCGGGCCAGCACCGGCGGCACGGCCGTCCGGTACACCACGGGAGCGGCCCGGTTGATCATCGTGCCGTCGCGCAGCCGTACCTCCTCCACCAGGTACGGCCGCATGAGCACCCCGTCGTTCGCCACCGCCGCCGACAGCATGGCCACCATCAGCGGCGTCACCCTGTTGTCGTGGTGCCCGACGGCAGCCAGCGCCGTCTGGGCGCGGTCCAGGGCGAGCGGGTACCGGCTCGGCAGCGCGACCAGCGGGATCCGCAGGCTCCCCCCGTTGAAGCCGAACGCCTCCGCCTGGTCCCTGAGCAGGTCCTGCCCCAGTTGCAGCCCGATGCCTGCGAACGCGGTGTCGCAGGACCTCCTGAACGCGAGCGCGAGCGTCGGCCGCCGGTGCGCGCAGTCGCCCGGATTGCGCAGGTACGTCGGCGTCCCTGGAAGGCGGAGCCGGTCCGGCGCGTCCACCAGGGCGGTCGGCGTGTACTCCCCCGACGCCAGCGCCGCCGCCGTGGTGACCAGCCGGAACGTGGCCCCGGGCGGATAGAGGCGGTGCAGCGCCCGGTTGAGCAGGGGCTGCGCGGGAGCCTCCCGCAGCCGCCTGACCGCCTCCGCCAGCCGCGCCCGGTCGAACGTGGTCAGCACGTTGGGGTCGTAGGACGGGTACGTGGCCAGCGCCAGGACCGCCCCGGTCGCGGGATCGAGCGCCACCGCCGCCCCCGGCACCCCCGCGGCGGCGAGCCCCTGGTACGCCGCCCGCTGCACCCGGTCCCTGACGGTCAGCCTGATGTCGGCCCCCTCGACGCTGCCGTGCCTGACCAGCGACCTGACCCTGACCTTGGGGTCGTCCCCCGACAGCACCGCGTCCAGGGCCTGCTCCATCCCCGTCGAGCGGTGCAGCGACACGTGCCCGGTGAGCGCCGCGTACGGCGCGCCCTGCGGGTAGGCGCGCCGGTAGCGGTAGGGCCCGGCGCCGGTGGGCAGGCTGGTGGCGACGCGGGTGCCGTCGTAGGTGCGGATGTCGCCGCGCGGGTGGCCGTACCTGGCGATCAGCGGGCGCTCGTTCCTGCGGTCGGCGTTGAGCGGGTACGAGCCGAACGCCTGGATGAGCGTGATGTGCGCCAGGAGGACGAAGAGCATCGCCGCGCACACCCTGGCCACGCGGCCCAGGGGTACGTTGATCCACCTCGCCCTCGATCCAGCCATGGATCTTGGTCTACCCGCCAGGGCGCAAAGGGGGAGCTAGAGGACGCTTCGGTAGTAGGAAATCTTGTTCCTGATGTACTGCTGCCGTGCGGCGAGGTTCTGGATCTGGCCCTGGACCCGCCGGTCGTGCTCCTCCAGCAGCTTGATCCGGTCGGGGATCGTGTGGTCGCCGGCGCGGACCAGCTCGGCGAAGCGCAACATCTCGGCGATGGGCATGCCGGTCTCGCGCAGGCACTTCACCGTGCCGAGCCAGCCGATGTCCTCCTGGCTGAAGCGGCGCTGGCCGGCCGCGTTGCGCCCGACGCGCTCCAGGAGGCCGATCTTCTCGTAGTAGCGGAGGGTGTCGATGCTGAATCCGGTCTCCTCGACGACCTCGGCAGGGGTATAAACGCTCACACCACAAAGTATCCGACCTGGAGTCCACTCCAGGTCAACCGGAGCCGGGCGCTTGACATGGAGCGCGCTCCAGCTCGCACAGTCGGCTCATGAACATCGCACTCGGCACGATTCCGTTCGGCACCACCGTCGGCACGCGGGAGACCTTCGCCATCCTGGACCGGTTCCTCGACGCCGGCGGCACCATGCTCGACACGGCCAACAACTACCCGTTCTGGGTCGAAGGCCGCTCGGGCGACGAGAGCGAGGAGACCATCGGCGCCTGGCTCGCCGCCCGCGGCGTACGGGACCGGGTCTTCCTCAGCACGAAGGTCGGCGCGAGGCCGACCGTGCCCGGCGACCTCACCCTCGGCTCGGCCGAGGGCCTGGCCGCGGCGACCATTGCGAAGGGCGCGGAGGACAGCCTGCGGAGATTACGGACGGACTACATCGATGTGTATTGGTCGCACATCGAGGACCGCTCCGTCCCGCTGGAGGAGACCCTGGGGGCGTTCGACCAGCTCACCGAGGCCGGCAAGGTGCGCGCGATCGGGGCCAGCAACATCGCCGCATGGCGGCTGGAACGGGCCAGGAACGTCTCGGCGGCGCACGGCTGGACGCCCTACACCTACATACAGCTGCGCCACACGTATCTGCGCCCGCGTCCCGGCGCCAGGCCGGCCGAGTCGGGGCACACGCTGGTCTCGGACGACCTCCTCGACTACCTGGCCGCCGAGCCTGACCTGACGCTGTGGGCGTACAACACGCTGATGTTCGGCGCGTACACGCGGCCCGACCGCCCGATCGCCGAGATCTACGACCACCCGGGCACCACCCGGCGGCTGACCGCGCTGCACGAGGTGGCCGGCGAGCTGGGCGCGACGGCGAACCAAATCGTGCTGGCCTGGCTGATGGCCGACGGCGTCGTCCCCATCGTCGGCGTCTCCACGATGGAGCAGCTGGAGGAGGCCATCGGCGCCGCGGACCTGAAGCTGGACGCCGACCTGCGCGCCCGCCTCGACGACCCGAGCTGAGCCGGACGGCCGGGAGCGGCGCCGGCCGCCCCGGTCAGGGCTCCCTGGACGACCCGAGCCCGGGTCAGGACAGGTGGCCGGCCAGGTAGCGGTGGACCAGTTGCTTGCACTCGGCGATGAGCCGGGGATCGCCCGCCGGGTCGGCCCTGAAGGCGAGCTTGAGCACCGCGTCCGCGGCCTCGACGGCCACCAGCAGGGCCCGGTCGAGCCCTGGGCCCATGGGGGCGTCCAGGAAGTCCATCGTCAGCGCACGCAGGCGCTCGGCCACGACGACGTTGTTGTCCTGCGTCCCGTCGAGCGCCTGCCTGCTGCCCGCGACGATGGGCCCGCCTGGGGCGAGGAGCACCTCGCCGAAGTCCACCACCGCGAACCCGGGCGTGGTGCGCTTCATGTCGACGAACTCGTCGATGGCGAGGTCGACCAGGTCGGTCCAGTGGCCGAGCGCGGCCTCGGGAATGCGTTCGACGATGCGCTGGAGGAACGCCTCCAGGTTGCGCCGCGCCAGGGCGCGCACCAGGCCCTGCTTGTCGTGGAAGAACTGGTAGAACGTGCCGATCGGCACCTCCGCCCGGCGCGCGACCTCTTTCGTGGTCAGCGCCTCGTAGCCGACCTCGTCGAGCAGGTGTGCGCACTCGTCGAGCATCCGTTCCACCCGCTCGACGCTCCGGCGTTGCGCGGGCCGGCGGCGCAGGGTACTGGTCATGACCCCATCCTTTCGTATGCCGGGGACCTTGAGTCAGGGGGTTTGAGCACGATTAACATGAGCCTTACTCGCATGAGAGGAAGGCCGAGCATGTTCCTCTGGGGTACGGCCACGGCGGCTTACCAGATCGAAGGCGCCACCCAGGAGGACGGCAGAGGCCCCTCCGTCTGGGACAGCTTCGCCCACGAGCCGGGCCGCGTCAGAGACGGGCACACCGGCGACGTGGCCTGCGACCACTACCACCGCTGGCCCGAGGACGTGGCCCTGATGGCGGGCCTCGGCGTGAACGCCTACCGCTTCTCCATCTCCTGGCCGCGCGTGCTGCCGACGGGCGCGGGCGAGGTCAACCGGCGCGGCCTGGACTTCTACGACCGCCTGACCGACGCCCTGCTGGCCGAAGGGGTGCAGCCGGTGCCGACGCTGTTCCACTGGGACCTGCCGCAGGCGCTGGAGGCGCGCGGCGGCTGGATGGAGCGCGACGTCTCCGCCCTCTTCGCCGAGTACGCCGCCACGGTCGCCGCCCGCCTGGCCGACCGCGTCCCGCTGTGGATCACGCTGAACGAGCCGTTCGTCCACATGGCCTTCGGCTACGCCATGGGCGTGCACGCCCCCGGCCGGATGCTCATGACCGGCGCCCTGCCCGCCGCCCACCACCAGTTGCTCGGCCACGGCCTGGCGGTCCAGGCGCTGCGGGCGGCCGGCGCCCGCCAGGTGGCGCTCACCAACAACTGCACCCCCGTCTGGCCCGCCTCCACGCGGGAGCAGGACGTGGCGGCGGCCGGCGCGTACGACATCCTGCACAACCGCCTGTTCAACGACCCCGTGCTGCTCGGCGCGTATCCCGATCTGTCCGCCTACACCGGCTCCCTGGACTTCGTCAGGGACGGCGACATGAAGACCATCGCGGCCCCGCTGGACGCCCTCGGGATCAACTACTACAACCCCACCCGGATCGCCGCCCCGACCGGCGCCCCGACCGACACCGGCCTGCCGTTCGCCGACGCGGGCATCACCGGCCACCCGACGACCGCCTTCGGCTGGCCGGTCGTCCCCGACGGCCTGCGCGAGCTCCTGACCGGCCTGAAGTCCCGCTACGGCGCGGCGCTGCCGCCGATCCTGATCACCGAGAACGGCTGCTCCCAGCCGGACGAGCCCACCGAGCGGGGCACGATCGAGGACGAGGCCCGCGTCGACTTCCTCGACCGGCACATCGCCGCCATGCGGCAGGCCATGGCCGAGGGCGTGGACGTGCGCGGCTACTTCGTCTGGTCGCTGCTGGACAACTTCGAGTGGGCCGAGGGCTACCACCAGCGCTTCGGCCTGGTGCACGTGGACTTCGCCACCGGCCGGCGCACGCCGAAGCGGTCCTACCGCTGGTTCAAGGAGTTCCTGGAGCGTCAGAAGACCGCGTGAACACGGTCGTAGGGGTCGGCGAGCGTCAGAACACCGACACGTGAACGTGGTCGTAGTGGTTGGCGGTCACGCCGCCGCGGTTGGACATCGGGTCCCAGCCGCCGCCTGAGCGGATGTCGTAGTAGCGCTGCTTCCAGATGATGTACATGACGCCGAGCCGGCCGCCGTTCTTGATCAGCCAGGCGGCCAGCGCGTCGCCGTTGGCCGCGTTGTTGCCGCCGGCCATGGTGCCGCCGGGCGACATCATGAAGTCACAGGCCCGCCCCTTGCCGTGCTCGCCCGGGTCGCCGGGGCGCAGGCAGCCGACGCCGTACTTCATGGGGAAGTTCGCCATGATCTCGGCGCGTACGGAGATCATGCGAGGCGTCAGGCCCTCGGCGCCGCCGGGCTGCTGGAAGCCGTACTTGGCGAGGAGCTTCTCGATGTCCTTGCGCCGGCTCTGCATCTGCCTGATCTCTTTGCGCAGCTTCTCGATCTTCTCGTTGGCGTTGAGCTTGGCGTCGTTGGACTTGGCGATCAGCTTCTTGATCGCCTCGACCTTCTTGGCCCGCTCGTTGGCCATGAAGGTGAGCGTGGCGGCCTGCCCGAGCATCTTGTACGGGTCCTCGCTGGGCGTGAGCAGCTGGGTGTTGTCGAGCGGGCCGACCATGTAGGCCGTCTGGGCGATCCGGCTGACCTCGGCCTGGGCGGCGCGGAGCTGGGCCTGGAGGCCGCCCGAGGTGTCGGTGGCCTTCTTGGCCTGGAGCCTGATCTCCTCCAGGCTCTGGATCTGACCCCGGTAGCGCTCGCTCAGCTGGGCCGCCTGGCGGGTGAGTTTGCGCAGCTCGGCGGGGCTGGGATCGGCCACGGCCGGAGTGGGTGCGGGCAACGCGAGCAGCCCGGCGAGGACGGTGACAAGAACGGCGGTCCGCCAGATCCTCACACCCGCCCCCTCCCCTCATAGACGGACCGAAACTATAGAAGGTGATCTTGATCTCTGTCATCCGAACGACGGAACTGCTGCCCCATTGGCGAAGTTTTGTGTTTTTGTCCGACTTAATACGGACCCAAAAGTTGGGTCTTGTCTGAAACGCTCCAACCGTCTGAGATGGCGATCGTTCTCCGTCTCTGCGAAGGGGCAGACCGTGTCTCGAACTATGACCCTCGCCGCGGCCGTCATCCTCGGCTTAGGCACCTCTCTCGTGGCCTCCACGGCCGAAGCCTCCGTGGATCCGCTGCCGGCCCGCGACCGGCTGGAGCTCTACCAGCTCGAAAGCCCGCCCGGCACCGCGCAGGCCCTCAGAGAGAAGGGCTTCGACGTCGTACAGCAGCAGAACAAGGGCGACAAGGAGCACATCGAGCTGACCGCGGCCCAGACGGACCTCGCCGCCCTGGCCAAGCTCGGGCACAAGCCGGAGCCCGTGCGCAACCCGCAGGGCCAGACCCAGCTGGAGGCGGCCAGGGCGCAGGCCGCGGGCGGCTACACCGTCTACAGGTCCTACTCCGAGCGCGGCGGCATCGCCGACCAGCTCAAGGCGATCGCGGCGGCCAACAAGGACGTCGTCAAGCTGCAGTCGATCGGCAAGACGCTGCGCGGCCAGGACATCCTGGCCGCCAAGGTCTCCACCGGCGCCAGGGTGCTGCCCGACGGGCTCAAGCCCGCCGCCCTCTACTCGGCCACCCAGCACGCCCGCGAGTGGATCGCCACTGAGGTGGACATGCGGCTGCTCAAGCACGTGGTCGCGAACAAGCGCTCGCTGCGGGACCTGCTCGACACGACCGAGCTGTGGTTCGTCCCGGTGGCCAACCCCGACGGCTACGACTTCACCTTCACCGAGGGCAACCGCCTGTGGCGCAAGAACCTGCGCGACAACAACGGCGACGGCCAGATCACCGGCGGCGACGGCGTCGACCCGAACCGGAACTTCCCCACGAACTTCCACTACGACGAGGAAGGCTCGTCGAGCATCCCCAGCAGCGAGACCTACCGCGGCGCCGGCCCGGCCAGCGAGCCGGAGACCAGGGCCATGGACGGGCTGCTGCGCCGGGTCAAGTTCGAGACCCAGCTCAACTACCACTCCTACGGCCCGCTGCTGCTCTACCCGAGCGGCTTCCAGATCGCCACGGAGACCGCCGACAACCCGATCTACGAGGCCCTCACCGGCGACGACGTCAAGCCCGCGGTGCCCGGCTTCGACCCCGACCTCGGCGCTGAGCTGTACACGACCAACGGCGACACCAACGACCACGCCCACGCCCGCTACGGGACGCTGTCGTGGACGCCCGAGCTGAACGAGGGCTGCGACGGTTGCGGCTTCGTCTTCCCCGACGACGAGGCGCTGGTGCAGGCCGAGTTCGAGAAGAACCTGCCGTTCGCCCTGGACGTGGCGAAGTCCGCGGTCAACCCGGTCGAGCCGGTCACCCACCTGGGCAACAGGACGCCCGACTTCGTCACCGACCCGTTCGAGATCAGCCACGGCAAGGAGCAGGTCGTCGAGGTCAACGCCAAGCGCAAGCTCGGCCCGGTGTTCCTGAACTACCAGGTCAACGGCGGCCGGACGAAGACCGCCACGACCGCCGAGTGGAAGGGCGGCGAGCGCTACGGCGCGGGCTACGACCGCTACTACCACCGCCTCCGCGGCAAGATCACCGGCACGAAGCCCGGTGACAAGGTCAAGGTCTGGTTCAGCTCGATCGGCAGGAAGAGCGCCGACTTCACCTACACGGTCGCCAGCGACATCGGCGGCAAGGTGCTGGTGCTGGCCACCGAGGACGTCACCGGCCTCAGCCCGGCGCAGGGCGTGAGCCAGGCCCAGTACGCCGACGAGTACGCCGCCGCGCTCCAGGCCGCCGGCTACAGCTCCGACGTGTACGACATGGACAAGGCGGGCCGCAAGGCCCCGCACCCGCTGGGCGTGCTCAGCCACTACAAGGCCGTGATCTGGGAGACCGGCGACGACGTCATCCCGAGGTCGCAGGGCCAGGTGCCCGGCACCACCTCCAAGGGCGGCGTGGACACCGAGCTGGCGGTCCGCGACTACCTGAACGAGGGCGGCAAGGTGCTGCACGCGGGCAAGTACCCGTCGTACGCGGCCAACTTCAACGGCTCCTACTACTACGAGCCCGACCAGCCGGAGAACCCCGAGTGCACGGTGGCCGACGATCCGCCCTGCATCCCGGTGTTCAACGACTTCCAGCAGTACTGGCTGGGCGCGTACGTCTTCTTCGACAACGCCGGCACCGACCAGGCCACCGGGCAGCCGTTCGCCCTCCAGGGCAGCTCCGGCAAGTTCGCCGGTTTCAACGGGACGATCGCGCCCGACCACACCCAGTCGTTCGTGGCCACCTCGGCCATCCTGCCCAGCACCCAGTTCCCCAGGTTCGCCAGTTCGGCCCCGGTGAAGTGGGCGCGCCCCGGCGGCCCGTTCGACCCGCACACCGGCTCCTGGGACGTCTACAGCGGCATCGCCGACGTC
The DNA here is from genome assembly GCF_039529435.1 of Nonomuraea maheshkhaliensis. NCBI lineage: Bacteria > Bacillati > Actinomycetota > Actinomycetes > Streptosporangiales > Streptosporangiaceae > Nonomuraea > Nonomuraea maheshkhaliensis. The sequence goes on along the minus strand of NZ_BAAAMU010000111.1, from coordinate 25,154 downwards.
TCCTGGAAGCGGCTGACCAGGACCATCGACCTGACCGGCAAGTCGAGCGGTGACCTGTCGTTCTGGACCTCGTACGACACCGAGTTCCACTGGGACTTCCTGACGGTCGAGGCGCGCACGGCGGGCGGCGACGACTGGACCACGCTGCCCGACGCCAACGGGCACACCACGCAGGAGGTCGGCGACAGCTGCCTGATCGAGAACAGCGGCGGCTGGCGCACGATCCACCCGTTCACCCAGCGCTACCAGGGCGAGAACTGCGAGCCGACCGGCACCTCCGGCGCCTGGCACGCGGCCTCGGGCAACTCCTCGGGCTGGCAGCAGTGGAAGATCGATCTGACCCCTTACGCGGGCAAGCAGGTCGAGATCTCCATCTCCTACATCAGCGACTGGGGCACCCAGGGCGCGGGCGTCTTCCTGGACGACTTCGCCGTCACGCTGGACGGCGCGGCGGCGGAGACGACGTCGTTCGAGACGGACCTGGGCGGCTGGACCGCCGGGGCCGCGCCCGAGGGCAGCTCGCCGTCGATCAACAACTGGTTCCGTACGGACCAGGTGTTCGAGGAGGGCGCCGGCGTCGTCACCGAGGACACCGTGTACCTCGGCTTCGGCGTCGAGTCCATCACCGACCCGGCCAAGCGGGCGGACCTGGTCAAGCGGTCCATGCAGCACCTGCTCGGCGGCCGTCACTGACGAGTGCGTGAGGGGCGCGGCGCGTGCCGCCGCGCCCCTCTTGCGCGTCCGGACAGAACATGATTCGGTCACCTTGAGGACTGCACATGCCAAGCAAGCATTTGGTCAAGTGAGAGGCTCCACGACATGCGCCGGCACGACAAGCTGTTCATCGGGGGCGAATGGGTGGCCCCTGCGGGCACCGGAACGATTGAGGTCATCTCCCCCCACACCGAAGAGGTCGTGGGCAGCGTGCCTGAAGGCACCACCGAGGACATGGACCGCGCGGTCGCCGCCGCCAGGCAGGCGTTCGACCACGGGCCATGGCCGCGGATGACCTTCGCCGAGCGGGCCGAGGTCATCGGCAGGCTGGCCGCGATCTACAACGAGCGCCAGGGCGAGATGGCCCAGCTCATCACCGAGGAGATGGGCTCGCCGATCTCCTTCTCCAACCTCGCGCAGGCGCCGCAGCCGCTCGGCATGCTGCAGTACTACGCCGAGCTGGGCACGACATTCGAGCAGGAGGAGCAGCGGCCGGGCCTGTTCGGGCCGATCACCGTGCGCAGGGAGCCCGTCGGCGTGGTGGCGGCCGTGGTGCCGTGGAACGTGCCCCAGTTCGTGACCATGACCAAGGTCGCCCCCGCGCTGCTGGCCGGCTGCGCCATCGTGCTCAAGCCGGCGCCTGAGACGCCGCTGGACGCGTACCTGCTGGCCGAGTGGGCGGCCGAGGCCGGCATCCCGGCGGGCGTGCTCAACATCGTGGTCGCGGGCCGCGAGGTGGGCGAGCACCTCGTCTCCCACCCCGGCGTGGACAAGGTCGCCTTCACCGGCTCGACGGCCGCCGGCCGGCGCATCGCCGCCGTCTGCGGCGAGCAGCTCAAGCGGGTCAGCCTGGAGCTGGGCGGCAAGTCCGCCGCGATCATCCTGGACGACGCCGACCTGCCCGCCAGCATGGGCTTCCTGACCATGGCCTCCCTGATGAACAACGGGCAGGCGTGCGTCGCGCAGACCCGCATCCTGGCCTCGCGCAACCGCTACGACGAGGTCGTGGACGCCGTCGCCGGCATGGTGAACGGCCAGGCCGTCGGCGACCCCGCCGACCCGGCGACCGGCATCGGGCCGCTGGTGGCCAAGCGGCAGCAGGACCGGGTCGAGGGCTACATCAAGATCGGCATGGACGAGGGCGCCAAGGTCGTCGTGGGCGGCCTCGACCGGCCTTACGACCGCGGCTGGTACGTCTCCCCCACCGTCTTCGCCGGGGTCTCCAACGACATGCGCATCGCCCGCGAGGAGATCTTCGGGCCCGTGCTGGCGGTGATCCCGTACGAGGACGAGGCGGACGCCGTACGCATCGCCAACGACAGCGACTACGGCCTGGCCGGAACGGTGTGGACGACCGACACCGAGCACGGCATGGACGTGGCCAGGCAGGTCCGTACCGGGACGTACGGGGTGAACTGCTTCATGCTGGAGACCAACGCGCCCTTCGGCGGCTACAAGGCCAGCGGCGTCGGGCGCGAGCTGGGACCCGAGGGGCTGAACAGCTACCTGGAGTACAAGACGATCGCCCGCCTGGGCTGAGCCGCACGAGCCCCTGAGCGAAGGTGAGAAAGGGCCCCGCATCCCCTGCGGGGCCCTTCACGCGGGATGGGCACCCAGCGCGCCCCCGCGACGCTGGGCAACCGCCCGACTACAGCAGTATGTCCCACGTCCACCGCATCGACGGTTTTCTTTCCCCAGGGACTTACGCCCTAGGTAGACGTTTATTGCTCAGGAAAAGTTCGAAGAGATCCATTTGCCGATTTTGCGGATGAGTTCGGGGGTGGCCGCGGCCTCCGCGTGACCGTATCCGGGCTCGATCCAGAGCTCCTTCGGCTCCTTCGCGCCGGCGTACAGCTGCTGAGGGTGATCCAGCGGAAAGAACGCGTCGGCGTCGCCGTGCACGATCAGCAGCGGCGTCGGCGAGACGAGCCCGGCGGCCTCGTACGGCGGCATCGGGATCGGGTCCCACCGGCCGCGGGCGATCCGCGTGCGCTTGGCCACCCGCGCCGCCCACCGGCCCAGCGGCCGCTCGATCGCCCAGTGCACCTGGCGCATGGGCTTGGTGCCCCGGTAGTACCAGCGGGCCGGGCCGCTCACCGCCACCACCGCGTCCACCCCGCCGCGCAGCCCCGCGTGCCGCACGGCCACCGAGGCCCCCATGGAGAAGCCCACCACGGCGATCCTGGAGTAGCCGATCACGCGGGCGTGCCTGACCGCGGCCTCCACGTCGAGGATCTCCAGGTCGCCCACCGTGGTCTCGCCTCCGGAGCGCCCGTGGCCCCTGAAGTCGAACGCGACCACGCCGCCGTAGCCGCTCAGCACGTGCACGATGCGGCGCGCCGTGCGATCCCGCCACGAACCGGTGAAACCGTGCGCCACGACGATGCCGACGTCCGTACGGGCGGACGGGGTGTGCGCGGCGTCGATGCGGACCCCGTCCTCGGTTCTGAGCATGACGGGGAAGCTGGGCGCGAAAGGCATGGGATCGAGCTTAGGCTCGCCCCCCGCTCACCAGGCGCCCGGACACCCCGCGCCGGGCCCGCCCGGTCGTGGCCCTCCCGCGCCGGACGTCCCGGTCGTGGTCAGCAGCCGGTCGGCCACGAGGGCGAGGCGCCGCTCAGGTCCGCGACGCTCATCACGATCCGTACCCGCGACTCCTCGGCCGCGTCGAGCGCCCGCTGGACGTTGGAGATCATCACCCGGGCCGCGCTCTCCTGGATGCGGTCCCGCAGCGTGGCCTGGTCGAGGTCGACCGGCAGGGGCCAGGCGACGCCGTCGGCCGCGATCACCGCGTGGGTCGCCACCAGCAGGTCGGGGCCGACGGGCAGGCAGATGAGCACGGTGTCTCCAGCGCGCACTCCCTTGTGCCGCAGCCGGACGGCCGCGACCGCGGACCTCTCGTCCAGCTGCTCCTCGGTGAGCTTCAGGCCGGTGCCCGAGTCCACCATCACGATGCGCTGATCCATGGGGCCCACCGTAAAGAGGGCATCTCTGGCACACATGGGGCGGAATATGCAGATCCCTATGCAGAAGCGCGCGCCTACCCGGAGCCGTTCGAACGCTCGGCCGCCCACACCGCGATCTGCGCCCGGGAGGTGTAGCCGAGCTTCTCCATGATGTTGGCGATGTGCCGCGCGACCGTCGCGGGGCTGATCACCAGCTCACCGGCGATGCCCCGGTTCGACAGGCCCCGGGTGAGCAGGCCGGCGATCTCGCTTTCGCGGGCGGTCAGCACCGAGTGCTTGACCGGCTCGGCCGTCACCGGCGCCTTCGCCGCCTTCGGCGGCAGCCGCTCGCCCGCCAGCACCCGGCGGGCGGCGACGTCGGGGCACATGGCCCGCCCGCGCGACCACAACGAGGTCGTACGGCCGTCGCCCAGCTTGGTCCTGGCCCGCCCGAGCAGCTCTTCGAACCTGGTCGTGGCGGAGTGTTGCCCGATCGACTCGCGCAGCCCGGCCGCCGCGGCGGCGGCCAGCACCGCGCCGGCCAGGTCGCCCTCGCACTCGGCCAGCACCGACAGCCCCACCAGGCAGCGGGGCACGGCCTGCCGCTGCCCCGTCGCCCGCGCGATCTCCGTGCCGGCCGCCAGCCGCTCGCGCGCGGTGCCGAACTCGTGCAGCATCGCCGCGACCCGGCCGATCCTGGCCAGGCAGCGGGACAGTTCGAGGTCGCTGCCGAGCTCGCTCAGCCACGGCACGGCCGTCTCGTACTGGGTCTTGGCCGTGGCCAGGTCGCCCCTGGCCTCGGCCACCGCGCCGAGCTGGACCGCGGTCCTGGCCATCAGCCAGCGGTGGCCGTGCTCGCCGGCCCGCGCCAGCGCCTCCTCCCCGTGCCGCTGCGCCTCGCGCAGCCGGCCGCGGATCAGCGCCACCGCCGACAGCCCGGCCAGGCTCGCCGCCTGGTTCCACAGGTCGCCGGAGCGGGCGGCGCCGGCCAGGCCCGCCTCCGCGTGGTGCGCCGCCTCCTCGCAACGGCCCATGCGCAGCAGCACCACGACGACGAGGTTGTGCATGACGCAGCGCGGGAAGTCGTCGTCGGGCGCCATCTCGGCCAGGCTCCACGTGGCCGTCTCCAGCGACCGGCTCAGCTCGTCCTTCGCCTCCAGGCCGTAGGCGAGGTAGGCCATGGCGTGGGCGACCTGCTCGGCGGGCACGCCGGTCGTGTCGAGCGACAGCAACCGCTCGATCCAGCCGACGATCTCCCTGAGGTTGCCGCCGAGCGGCAGCAGCCCCGTGCTGGTCTGGCAGAGGCGCAGGCCCAGCAGCACGTTGCCGGACTCGGCCGCCCATTCGAGCGCCACCCGCTGGTCGTCGATCAGCTCGCGGCTGGCCATCAGCGCCTCGGACCTGCGCGGCCAGGGCACGCCCGGCTCGACCACCTCGTTCGCGAAGTGGCGTTCCTGCAGCGCGCAGAGCACGTGGAGGTGCCGCTCGCGCAGGACCTCCCGCTCGCCGGCCTGGCGCAGGCGCTCCAGCGCGTAGCGCTTGATGGTCTCCAGCAGCCGGTAGCGCCTGCGGCCCTCGTCGCACAGCACGAGCGACTTGTCGACCAGGCCGCCGAGCAGGTCGACGATCTCGCTCGCGGCGATGGGCCGCTCGGCGCAGACCTGCTCGGCCAGGACGAGGTCGAAGTCACCGGCGAACACCGACAGGCGGCGCAGCAGCACCTGCTCCTTGGCGCAGAGCAGGTCGTAGCTCCACTCCACGGCCCCGAGCAGCGTGCGCTGGCGGGCGGGGGCGGTGCGCCCGCCGGTGGTGAGCAGCGAGAACCGGTCGTCGATGCGGTCGGCGATCTGGCCGGGACTGAGCAGGCTGGTGCGGGCCGCGGCGAGCTCAAGCGCCAGCGGCAGCCCGTCGAGCGCCCGGCACAGGCGCACCACGTCGGGCAGGCTGACGGCGTCGAGCCTGGTGCCGGCGGCCGTGGCGCGGTCCATGAACAGCTGCACGGACTCGGCGTCGGCGGCGCCCTCGCCGGGCAGGTCGAGCGGCGGCACCCGCCAGATCAGCTCGCTGGCGATGCGCAGCGGCTCTCGGCTGGTGGCCAGCACGCGCAGCCCCGGGCAGCCCGCCACGAGCGCCGCGACCACCTCCGCGCATCTGTCGACCAGGTGCTCGCAGTTGTCGAGCAGCAGCAGGCAGCGCTGGTCGCGCAGCCGCGTCGTCACCGTGTCGAGCAGCGGCCGGCCGGCCTCCTCGCGCACGCCGAGCACACGCGCGATCTCCTGCTCGACCAGCTCACCCCGGCCGAACCTGGCCAGCTCGACCAGCCACACGCCGCCGGGGTAGGCGGGCACGAGCCGGGCGGCGACCCGCAGCGCCAGCCGGGTCTTGCCGATGCCGCCGACGCCGCACAACGTGACCACCCGCGTGTCGCCGACCAGGTCGTGCAGGTCGTCAAGGTCACGCTCGCGGCCGACGAAGCGGTTGGGCTCCGCCGGAAGGTTGTGCCGGGGGGTATCTGGCATGTGCTCACCCTGCGTCGCGGAAGGATCACGCTCTTCCACAGTGTCGCACTTTTCACAGGCCAAGCGAGCTCACGACCGCCCTTTCGTCGACGACGCGCAGAAGTGGGTTTCCGAGCAGCCTTCTGGCCAGGTCGTACGGCGCCACGACCACGGTCGCCCGGCGTTCCTGGGCCAGCACGCGGCAGCCGACCAGGCTCGGCCCGTGGGCGACCACGACGTGGGCTCCGGACATCATGGCTAAATCGATCACCCGCAGCCCGCGGAACGGCTCGCTCACCGCGCTGATCACGACGTCGTCCTTGGCGATCACCAGCCGGGTGGCCAGCCTGCGCAGGTCGGTCGTCAGCTCGGCGTTGTCGAGCAGCCGCTCGCCGTCGAGCGTGAGCGCGGGCCCGGCGAGCGGGCCGAACTCGACGGTGCCGCTGGACAGCAGCTCGCCGAAGGGCCTCGCGCCCGGCGCGGGCAGGAACGAGAAGACCTGGTCCACCTTGGCCGCTGTGGGGTCGTGGCCCTCGTGGGCGATCATGAAGCGGGACGTCCCCGAGGCCGAGAGCACCGCGGTGCCGCCGGCCCAGGCCACGGCGTGCACCGCCACGGGAAGGTGAGTGCCCTGGGGGAGGTCGACCAGCACCCGCTCGCCGTAACGCAGGCCGAGCGCGCGCAGGCCCGCCGCGGCGCGGGTGACCCGTCTGGCGAAGGCCGCGTAGGACAGCACGTCGCCGGTCCTCACGTCGCTCACCGCCGGCTGATCACCCTGCGTCGGAGCAGCGGACATAACCAGCTCAGTCCAGGTCATGCGCTCAATGTAAAGAGCCCGGCCGCCCGTGCCATGCGCAAGAATGTGCAACCGGCTATGTAGCCGCCATGAACTGGCGCGGGCGGGCCCCCTGTCCCGCTCCTGCCATCAGAGGGGATCAACTAGACTTAGAGGGTCGCGACTTCGCGCGGCCGCCCCCACCGAATACAGAGCGAGACGTCATCATGCCTTTGAACAGCCGCGACGACCTGCGGAACATCGCGATCATCGCGCACGTCGACCATGGCAAGACCACGCTCGTCGACGCCATGCTCTGGCAGTCCGGGGCGTTCCGCGCCAATCAGGACGTCGACGACCGGGTCATGGACTCCAACGACCTGGAGCGCGAGAAGGGCATCACCATTCTCGCGAAGAACACCGCCGTCAAGCACGGCGGCATGACCATCAACATCATCGACACCCCCGGCCACGCCGACTTCGGCGGCGAGGTCGAGCGCGGCCTGTCCATGGTCGACGGCGTCGTGCTGCTGGTCGACGCCTCCGAGGGGCCGCTGCCGCAGACCCGGTTCGTGCTGCGCAAGGCCCTGGCCGCCAAGATGCCGGTCATCCTGTGCATCAACAAGGTCGACCGCCCCGACGCCCGCATCAAGGAGGTCGTGGACGAGGTCTACGAGCTGTTCATGGACCTCGACGCCACGGAGGAGCAGATCGACTTCCCGATCGTCTACGCCTCCGCCAAGGCGGGCCGGGCCTCCATGGCGCGCCCCGACGACGGCGGCATGCCCGACTCGGAAGACCTTGAGCCGCTGTTCGACATCATCAAGTCGACGATCCCGGCGCCCACCTACGACCCGAGCGCGCCGCTGCAGGCCCATGTCACCAACCTCGACGCCTCCTCCTACCTCGGCCGCATCGCGCTGTGCCGGATCCACCAGGGCGTCATGCGCAAGGGCCAGCAGGTGGCCTGGTGCCGCACCGACGGCTCGATCCAGCGCGTCAAGATCACCGAGCTGCTCATGACCGAGGCGCTGGAGCGCAAGCCGGCCGAGGAGGCCGGTCCCGGCGACATCATCGCCATCGCCGGCATCCCCGAGATCATGATCGGCGAGACGCTGGCCGACCCCGAGGACCCGCGCCCGCTGCCGCTGATCACGGTCGACGAGCCGGCCATCTCCATGACCATCGGCACCAACACCTCGCCCCTGGTGGGCAAGGTCAAGGGCTCGAAGGTGACCGCCCGCATGGTGAAGGACCGCCTCGAGAAGGAGCTCGTCGGCAACGTCTCGCTGCGCGTGCTGCCCACCGACCGGCCCGACGCCTGGGAGGTGCAGGGCCGCGGCGAGCTGGCGCTGGCCATCCTGGTCGAGCAGATGCGCCGCGAGGGCTACGAGCTGACCGTCGGCAAGCCGCAGGTGGTCACCAAGACCATCGACGGCAAGGTGCACGAGCCGGTCGAGCGGCTGACGGTCGACTGCCCCGAGGAATACCTGGGCGCGGTCACGCAGCTGCTGGCGGTGCGCAAGGGCCGGATGGAACACATGACCAACCACGGCACCGGCTGGATCCGGATGGAGTTCGTGGTGCCGGCCCGGGGGCTGATCGGCTTCCGCACCGAGTTCCTCACCGAGACCCGCGGCACCGGCCTGGTGCACCACGTCTTCGACTCCTACGAGCCGTGGTTCGGCGAGCTGCGCACCCGTAACAACGGCTCGCTGGTGGCCGACAGGTCCGGCCCGGTGACCGCGTTCGCCATGCTCAACCTCCAGGAGCGCGGCACGCTGTTCGTCTCGCCGACGACCGAGGTCTACGAAGGCATGATCGTCGGGGAGAACTCCCGGTCCGACGACATGGACGTGAACATCACCAAGGAGAAGAAGCTCACCAACATGCGCTCCTCCACCAGCGAGGAGACGGAGAAGGTGATCCCGCCGCGCACCCTGTCGCTGGAGCAGGCGCTCGAGTTCATCCGCGAGGACGAGTGCGTGGAGATCACGCCCGAGCACGTGCGCATCCGCAAGGTCGTCCTCGACGCCTCGGTGCGGGGTCGCGCCGCCGCCCGCGCCAAGCGCGGAAACTGACTCCCTCGAAGGCCGCGTTCCGTCCGCTTGAAGCGGGCGGGGCGCGGCCTTCGTCCATGTACGCGCCTCGGTCCGGCCGCCGGCGATCCCGGCGTGCGGCGGGATCGCCTGCTCTACGTGCGGCGGGTCAGCGGCGGCGGGGAAGTTCGCTGCCGCGTACGTTCGCGCACAGCCACTCCACCAGCGGCCCCGACGCGCGCCAGGTCCGCTCCACCCGGTCCCGGGCCCGCGCCGTGTGCACCCACTCGCGCGGCTCGAACCGCTTGGCCGCGTAGAGCGACTTGTGCCGCAGCAGGTCGATGCGAGGATGGTCCTCCTCGAATCCTCTCGGCCTGGTCTTCAGCCGTTCGCCGCGCAGCTCGTAGCCCTCGGCCGCCAGCGCGGCCGTGATCGACTCCAGCGGCTTGCCCGTCAGGTCCTCGTCCACGGCGGCGCGGAAGCGGGCCACCTGGTCGGAGGCGGTCGAGTAGATGCCGCCCGCCGCCAGCAGCCCGGCCGCGCTGAGCTCCACGTAGAGCCCGATGCCGGGCATCAGGCCGACGAACGCTCCCTGATGCGTCTTGTACGGCGACTTGTCCTTGGCGAAGCGCACGTCGCGGTACGGCCGGAAGAGCTGGGCCGTGCCGAACTCCGCCGCCAGCTCGTCGGTGAGCGCCAGCATGGGCGCCCGCACGGCCTCCTCGTAGAGCTCCTTGTGCCGCGCGAAGTACGTCTTCGAATTGTCCGCCTCAAGCCCCTCGTAGAAGATGAACGCCTCGTCGGGGAAGCCGGTGAAACCCATGTCACCAGGGTCCCACGAGACGCGGGCGGCCCGGCGACCCGGTCGGCGTCCGGCGTGCTCGCGCCCCGGCGCCCCAGCGGCCCGGCGGCGACCCCGGTCAGCGTTCGGTGTACTTGCGCCCGGGCGCGGGCGTCCTGCCGTACAGCTCGGAGACGGTGACGAACGTGTAGCCCTTCCTGCCGAGCCGGTCGAGCATCTCCGGCACGGCGTCCACCGTCGTGCGGTGGATGTCGTGCAGCAGCACGATCGATCCCGGTTTGGCCTGGCTGGCGCGCTTGGCCACGGTCGCGCTCTTGCGGTCGCGCCAGTCGAGGGTGTCGACGCTCCACAGGATCTGCGCCAGTCCTTCGCGGCGGGTCTCGGCCGCCACGGCCTCGTCCGTCGCCCCGTACGGTGGCCGCATCACCCGCATCCGCACCCCCGTGAGCCGCTGCACGATGTCCTCGGTGTACTTGAGCTCGCGTTTGACCGCCTCGTGCGGCAATTCGGAGAGCGCCGGATGGCTCCAGGAGTGGTTGCCGATCTCGTGGCCGTCGCCCACGATGCGCCGGACGGTGTGGCCGCCCTTGTCGGCGGCCACCATCTGCCCGATGACGAAGAAGGTGGCCTTGACGTCACGCGTGCTCAGCATGTCGAGCAGCCGGCCGGTGTGCTCGCCGGGGCCGTCGTCGAAGGTCAGGGCCACGCACTTGAGCCGGGCGCAGTCGAACCTGCGGCTGCGCGGCCAGCCGGCCTGCATCGAGATCAGCCTCTTGGCCAGCGAGTCGGGATCGACGACGGCCCGCGTCAACGGCACGACCGGCACCACGTACTGCTCCTGCAGGCGCGGCACCGACAAGGTGACACAGCTCACCAGGGCGAGCAGGGCCAGCGGCAAGGCCCATACGCGCATGCTTCCCCCCGAGACACCGCACGCGGGGGCCTACGGATAATCCTGGACCGGTGCCCCCCGCAGCTCCCTGGCCAGGTCGTCCCACCAGATTGGGATATCCGTCTGCAATTCCTGGTAGCGGCGCGCCACGCGCATGGCACATCCGACCGGATCTGTGCCCAGATGCCGACGTTTCACCGGCCCTTCCTGCCAGCGGTAAAAACCATCCCTGTAACGCACGACCAGGCCGATCCATACCGAGATGGTCTCGTCGTCGCCCACTTCGTACGCGCAGGTGACGCCCAGACCATGAAGCTCGGCCATGAGCTTCTCCGTCGCCGCTCGGGCCTCACTCACACGCCACCCCCTGCCGACGTCGCGACATCCGCGGACGACCGCCGGAGCGACCCGCCGCACACAAGGGATGTACCCAGCAACGGGCATCAGCCGTCCAAGACATGGAGTAATCATGAAACTCCACCGGGTGATCAGGGGGCCGTTCGCGATATTTGGTCAGGGGCGAATGCACGGCGTGGCGCCGGCCCAAGCGGGCCGGTTCAGGCCGGGCACGCGTCTCACGCGGACTCGTGCGGCTCGGAGCGGGGCACGAGTCTCAGGACGGGTCGTGCGGCTCCCGCGGCTCGGCGACGACCATCACGAACCTGAGCTCCTTCTCGCCCCTGTTCGCGTAGACGTGGGGCCGGTCGGCGGTGAAGAGCGCGGCGTCGTCCTCGCCGATCACGTGACTCTTGCCGTAGACCGTGAGCGTCAGCTCCCCCGCCAGCACGGTCAGCATCTCGCGGGTGCCGGGCGGATGCGCGTCGCCGTCGTGGTGCTCGCCGGGCGCGAGCCGCCAGTCCCACAGTTCGAGGATCATCGGCACGTCCGCGCCCACCAGCAGCCGCGCGCGTACGTCTCCCTGGTCGAACGTGACCACGTCCGCCTTGTCCACCACCCGCACGACCGGCACGTCGGCGACCTCGACCAGCCTGGCCACGGTGACGCCGAGCGCGGAGGCGATCCGGGTGAGGGTGGTGACGCTCGGGTTCGTCCGGCCCTGCTCCACCTGGACCAGCATGCCCCTGCTCACTCCCGACCTGGCGGCCAGCGCGTCGAGGGTCAGCCCGCGGTGCGCGCGCTGGGCGCGCACGTTGCTGGCGATGGCCTGGGTGATCATCTCCGGATCTTCCATGGGCGTTCAGTGTAGTGAAGGAAAGGTACAAAGGACTGTACTCTGTCTGTTGTACCAACAGTGCAACACATTGAACTGAAGGGAGCGCCCGGTGACAGTGATCCTGGCCACGGCCTGCGCGATCGTGTACGGCACCGCCGACTTCTTCGGCGGCCTGGCCACCCGCCGCGCGCAAGTGCTGTCGGTGGTCACGATCTCCCAGCTCGCCGGCCTGGCGCTGATCCTCGGCCTGCTGCCGCTGCTGCCCGGCGCCTACAGCGACCCTGCCCTGGCCTGGGGCCTCGCGGCGGGCCTGTCGGGCGCGGCCGGGCTGGTGCTCTTCTACCGGGCGCTGGCCACGGGCGTCATGTCGGTGGTGGCGCCCACGACGGCGGTGACCTCGGCCGCGCTGCCGGTGGTGTTCGGGCTGGCCGCCGGCGAGCGCCCGCACGCGTGGGCGCTGGTGGGCGTGGCGCTGGCGCTGGGCTCGGTGCTGCTGGTGAGCCAGGACAAGTCCGGCGGCGGGCGCGGCTCGCTCACCTCGGTGCTGGTGGCGCTGGCCGCGGGCGCGGGGTTCGGCGGGTTCTTCATCCTGCTGTCCATGGCGCCGCACGAGTCGGGGCTCTGGCCGCTGGTCGGCGCCCGTCTGTCGTCGGTCACCACGGTGGCCCTGCTGGCGCTGCTCACGAGACGCGCGCTCAGGCCGGGCCCGGGGTCGCTGCACATCATCGCGGCCGCGGGCGTGCTCGACATGGCGGCCAACGTGCTCTACCTGCTGGCCCAGCAGGACGGCCTGCTCAGCCTGGTCGCCGTGCTGGTCTCGCTCTATCCGGCGAGCACGCTGCTGCTGGCCAACCGGGTGCTCGGTGAGCGGCTGCGGCCCGTGCAACTGGGCGGCGTCCTATGCGCACTGGCCTCGGTGGCGCTCATAGCCGTTGCGCAGCCCCTCTAGCGCTTGCTACGTTTCGCCCGTGCGCCGTGAGCGGGCACGTTTCGATGCGGAGTCGTTGAAGCACGTCGCGGTGCCGTACGACTCCGATGAGTCCTTTCTGGACCTGATCGCGCCGCGCGTCCGCGCCGCCCTGGACGACGGCACACGCGTGCTGGTCGTCACCTGCACGGCCAAGCTGTCCCTGCTGGCCGAGGCCCTGGGCCAGGACGCGGGCCGCATCGACAGCCGGGTCTCCACCTCCTGGTACGACCACCCGTACCGGACGCTGGCCGCCTACCACGAGTACACGCGCGGACGGCGCACCCTCCTGGTCGGCGAGCCCGTGTGGAGCGGCAGGAGCGAGCGCGAGATCCGGGAGCTGATCCGCTACGAGTCCGTGCTCAACGCCGCGCTCCGCCCGGCCGCCGCGACCATGCTCTGCCTGTACGACCTGCGCCACGTGCCCGACGAGGTACGCGACTTCAGCGCGATCAACCATCCGGCGCTGCTCGGCACGGACGGAGAGGTGACCAGCACCCGGTTCGTCCAGCCGCACGACCTGGTCCTCGACCACGACCGCGTCCCCCTGCCCGCGCCGGGGAGCCCGGCCGAGACGATCAGGTTCACCGCGCGGGAGCTGAAACGGCTGCGCCAACGCGTCGGCGACTACGCCAGGGCGGCCGGAATGGACGGCAACCTGATCACCTCGCTGGTGATCAGCGTGTCCGAGATCGCCGCCAACAGCGTCGAGCACGGAGCCGGCTACGGCACGATCGCGATGTGGCCGGCCGAAGGGGAACTGGTCTGCGAGATCATCGACCCCGGCGGCTCCCTGGACGACCCCTTACCCGGCTACATACCACCGGAGCCCGAATCCCCACGGGGATACGGGCTCTGGATCAGCAGGCAGCTCTGCGACCTCGTGGAGCTGCGCACGGAGGACGACGGGTTACGCGTCCGCCTCCATCTCCGGATGGAGTCATGAAGGCGGGACGATCGGTCTAGGCGGCGTGCTGGGCCTGCACGGGAATGCGCAGGGCGCCTTCCTCGCGGGCGTACTCCTCCAGCATCGCCCGAAGCTGGCGGCGGCCCCGGTGCAGCCGCGACATCACGGTGCCGATGGGCGTGCCCATGCGCTCGGCGATCTCCTTGTACGCGAACCCCTCCACGTCGGCCAGGTAGACGGCCACGCGGAAGTCCTCGGGCAGGGAGCGCAGGGCGTTCATCACGACGTTGTCGGGGAGCCGGTCGAGCGCCTCGGTCTCGGCGGAGCGCAGCCCCGACGAGCTGTGCGACTCGGCGGCGTGCAGCTGCCAGTCCTCGATGTCCTCGGCGGCGGACAGCTTGGGCGAGCGCTGCTTCTTGCGGTAGTCGTTGATGAAGTTGTTGGTCAGGATGCGGTGCAGCCACGCCTTGAGGTTGGTGCCCTCGCGGAACTGGTGGTACGACGTGTACGCCTTCGCCACCGTCTCCTGCACCAGGTCCTCCGCGTCAGCGGTGTTACGGGTCAGGCGCATGGCGGAGGCGAAAAGCTGCGACGTCACGGGCACGACATCGCGCTCGAACCAGTCTTGACGCTGCTCATCGGTCATGGTGATCAATTCATTCCCCCTTGCGCTATCCCCCGTTTCGGCACAAGCCGCCTGATAGCGGTTCCATCATCGCAAGACCCAGGTAAGGGACGCGTTAGGGAGGTTCCGCGGTGATCAGAGAGGGGTTTCGTCCTACTGCTCGCGGCGTGCTTCATCACGTCCACGGCGGGACAAGTATCTTTATCATAACACTACCTATCCAATCTTGCAGTAAGAGTGGCGAGAGTCACATGGGATAGCGTATGAGCATGATTTCCGTGGACCGCCACGACGCTGGTGCACGCCGCTGGGTGGCTGAGGCCATCCGCAAGGTCGAGGCCGACGCCAATCGAAGTTGCGACACTCATCTGCACGTCTTTCCGCTTCCCTCGCATTGGGGAGTAAACCTCTACTTGAAAGACGAATCGGTGCACCCAACCGGTTCACTCAAACATCGACTCGCCCGGTCCCTGTTCCTGTACGGCCTGGCCAACGGCTGGATCGGCCCCGCCACGACGGTGGTCGAGGCGTCCAGCGGATCGACCGCGGTGAGCGAGGCGTACTTCGCCCGCCTGCTCGGCCTGCCCTTCATCGCGGTCATGCCGGCGTCCACGTCACCGGAGAAGATCCACCTCATCGAGTTCTACGGCGGCAAGTGTCATCTGGTGGACGATCCCGGCACCATCTATGACGAATCTCACCGCCTGGCCACCGAGACCGGCGGCCACTTCATGGACCAGTTCACCTACGCGGAGCGGGCCACCGACTGGCGCGGCAACAACAACATCGCCGAATCCATCTATTCCCAGATGTCCATGGAGCCGCATCCCGAGCCGGCCTGGATCGTGGTCGGCGCCGGCACCGGCGGCACCTCCTCCACCATAGGCCGCTACATCCGCTACCGCCGCCACGCCACCCGCCTGGCCGTCGTCGATCCGGAGGGCTCGGCCTTCTATCCGAGCTGGACCTCGGGCGACAGCGAGGTCACCGCTCCCGGCTCGCGCATCGAGGGCATCGGCCGGC
This sequence comes from Nonomuraea maheshkhaliensis, assembly GCF_039529435.1. Taxonomy (NCBI): domain Bacteria; kingdom Bacillati; phylum Actinomycetota; class Actinomycetes; order Streptosporangiales; family Streptosporangiaceae; genus Nonomuraea; species Nonomuraea maheshkhaliensis. The sequence continues at coordinate 9,793 of NZ_BAAAMU010000111.1, read as the reverse complement.
CCCGTGTGGAGCCCTCGTTCCAGCCCATGGTGATCGACCGTATGATCGCCGTGCCGGACGCCCGCTCGATCGCGGCCATGCACTGGGCCCGCGAGGTGACCGGCCTCGACGTCGGGGGCTCGACCGGCACCAACCTGGCCGCCTGCGTGGAGCTCGTCGAGGAGATGCGCGCGGCGGGCGAGCAGGGCAGCATCGTGACGCTGGTGTGCGACAGCGGCGACCGGTACAAGGGCACGTACGGCGATCCCCGCTGGCTGGCCGCCAACGGCCTCGATGTGGCGCCCCACCTGGCCGAGCTGCGCGCGTTCCTGACCGGCTAGCCCCGCGCCCAGGGAGGTCAGGGCCTGGCCGGGTCCACGGCGAAGAGCTCGGCCACGTCGTCCAGGATCGCGTGCGCGCCCTGGATGCCCACGGCGCTCATCCACGTCAGGTCGCCCACCTCGTGCTTGGCCCCCTTGAGCTTGCCCCACAGGGGGTTGGCGGTGAACTTCTCCTTCGGCCCGTCGCTCGACGGGTCCGGGTAGGTGGCCACGAAGATGTGCTCGGCGTCCAGGTCGGCGATCCGCTCCTGGCTCACGTCGACCGCGATGGCGCCCTGCTTGCCCGGCTGGCCATCGGGACGCGAGAACCCGACGTCCTTCATGACCACGCCCGAGTAGGAGCTCTCCACGTACAGCCGGGTCGTGGGCTCGCCGGCGAAGCGCACGATGGAGATCGTCGGCAGGTCGCCCTCCTTCACCTTGATCGCGGCCCCGATGGTCCGCGCGCGTTGCTCGTACTCCTTGATCCGGGTCTCGGCCGGCTCCTCCTTGCCCAGAGCGCGGCCCATCAGGCGCAGGTTGTCCTTCCAGATCGCCCCCGTGGTCTCGCTGAACACGGTCGGCGCGATCTTGGCGAGCTTGTCGTACAGCGCCTCGTGCCGCACCTTGGCCGAGACGATCAGGTCGGGCTTGAGCGCGATGACCTTCTCCAGGCTCGGCTCCTCCAGGGTGCCGACCGGGGTCGCCTCCTTGCCGTACCGCTCGGCGACCGTCCCGAGGTAGGCGGGCAGCGTCGAGTCGATCGAGCGGTACGTCGTGTACCCCACCACCGGCGTCTCCAGCGTCAGCACGGCGTCCACGAAGCTCTGGTCGAGCGCCACCACTCGCCGCGGCCGGGCCGGGATGACCGTCTCGCCCATCGCGTGCTCAACCGTCCTGAAGGGGGCCGCACCAGTGCGGGGGGTGGCGGCCGGCTCCGGTGAGCCGCAGGCGGCCAGACTCGCGATCAGCAGCGCCACGGCGAGCACGCGCGACGGTCTCATGACGTACCTCTTCTTCAAAGTAAGGCAAACCTAAATTAGGTAAGCCTTAGCCTAACCTGGCATACTTCAGCGGAATCACGAACGTCGAGGAGGAGCCGGGTGAGCGCAACAGCCGTCGCCCCGCGTCTCCATGGCCTCCGCACCCGCCGGCTCACGGTCCTGCTGGTCCTGCTCGCCTCCGTCTCCGTCGCGGTGGTGCTGAGCATCACGATCGGCTCCAAGTCCGTGCCGCTCGCCGACGCCTGGCACGCGCTCACCACCCCGACCGGCACCGAGAACGACATCGTCATCCGCTCGCTGCGCGTCCCCAGGACCGTGCTCGGCGTGCTCGCCGGGCTCGCGCTGGGCGTGGCGGGCGCGCTCATGCAGGGTCACACCCGCAACCCGCTGGCCGACCCCGGCCTGCTCGGCGTCACACAGGGAGCGGCGTTCGCGATGGTGTCGTCGATCATCCTGTTCGGCGCGTCGAGCCTGCTGGTCTACATCTGGTTCGGCCTGGCGGGCGCGCTGGTGGCCAGTGTGGCGGTGTTCGCGCTGGGCATGGTCGGCGGCGGGGGCGGGCCGACCCCGGTCACGCTGGCCCTGGCCGGCACCGCCGTCAGCGCCCTGCTGTACGCCCTGACCTCGGCCATCGTGCTCCTCGACGAGCAGGCGATGGACGTGTTCCGCTTCTGGCAGGCGGGCTCGATCGCGGCCAGGGGCGGCGACGTGGTGTGGCAGGTGCTGCCGTTCATCCTGGCCGGCCTGGTGCTGGCGATGGTGAACGCCCCCGGGCTCAACGCGCTCTCCCTGGGCGAGGACGTGGCCAGAAGCCTCGGCCAGAACATCGCCATGACCCGCACCGTCGGCGTCACCGCCGTCACCCTGCTGTCGGGCGCGGCGGTCGCCGCCTGCGGGTCGCTGGCGTTCGTCGGGCTCATCGTGCCGCACCTGGCCCGGCCGCTGTCGGGCACCGACCATCGGTGGCTGCTGCCGTACTCGGGACTGATCGGCGCGGCGCTGCTGCTGGTCGCCGACGTGATCGGCCGCGTGGTGGCGCCGCCGGGAGAGCTGGAGGTTGGCGTGGTGCTCGCGCTGCTCGGCGCGCCGTTCTTCGTCGCCCTGGTCCGCCGCAGGAAGCCCGTGCGGCTGTGATGACCACCCTCCCCCTGCGCGTCGGCGGCCTGTCCTGGCAGGTACGGCCGCGCGGCGTCGTCCTCACCCTGACCGGCGTCGTCCTGCTCGCCCTGCTCATGGCCTTGAACATGCGCATCGGCGAGCTCCCGATGACGCTCGCGGACGTCGTCACGGGCACGTTCGACTCCTCCAGCCCTGCGCACTTCGTCATCATGGAGCTGCGGCTGCCCCGCGCGCTCACCGGCGCCCTGGTCGGAGCCGCGCTGGCGCTGTCGGGCGCGATCATCCAGTCGATCGCGCGCAACCCCCTGGCCAGCCCCGAGATCCTCGGCGTGACCACCGGCGCCTCGGTCACGGTGGTGGCCGGCGTGGTGGCCGGCGGCAGCGCGTACGGCGGCGTCAGCGGCCTGCTGTCCACCCTCGGCATCCCCGCGCTCGCCCTGCTGGGCGGCCTGCTCGGCGCGGCGGTCGTGTACGGCCTGGCCTGGCGGCGCGGCCTGGACGGCTACCGCCTGGTGCTGGTCGGCATCGGCGTCGCCGCCGTCTTCACCAACGTCAAGTTCTGGCTGCTGACCGTCGGCGACGTCAACGACACCAGCCGCGCCATGGTCTGGATCAGCGGCTCGCTGAACGGCAGGGGCTGGGAGCACGTGACGCCGACGGCGGTGGCCCTGGTCGTCCTGGTGCCGCTGACCCTGCTCGGCACCCGTTCGCTCGACGCCCTGCGCTTCGGCGACGACACGGTCACCGCGCTCGGCGTCCGGATGAATCCGGCCCGCGCCCTGATGATCCTGGCCGCGGTGCTGCTGGCGGCCGTGGCCACGGCGTCGGCGGGGCCGATCGCGTTCGTGGCGCTGGCCTCGCCGCAGATCGCGCTGCGGCTCGCCCGCTCGGGCCGGCCGCCGCTGCTCTGCTCGGCGGTCGTCGGCGGCGTGCTCACCACCGCCGCCGACCTGATCGCCAGGACCGTCTTCTCCCCCATCGAGCTGCCCGTCGGCATCGTCACGGCCGTGCTGGGCGCGCCGTACCTGATCCACCTGATCTGGAGGTCGCGAAAGTGAGACTGCAGGCCGCCGGGGTCAAGCTCGGGTACGGCGACCGCCTCATCGTGGACGGCCTCGACCTCGGCATCGAGGCGGGCACGGTGACCACCATTATCGGCCCGAACGGCTGCGGCAAGTCCACGCTGCTGCGCGCCCTCGGCCGGCTGCTCAAGCCCCAGGGCGGCGAGGTGCTGCTGGACGGCAAGCGCATCGATAGGATCCCCACCCGCGAGGTGGCCAAGATCCTCGGTGTGCTGCCCCAGGCCCCCACCGCGCCGGAGGGGCTCACGGTCGCCGATCTGGTGGCCAGGGGCCGGCATCCGCACCAGGCGTGGTACCGGCAGTGGTCCTCCGACGACGAGGGCGCGGTCGCGGCGGCGCTGGACATGACGGGCCTGGCCGACCTGGCCGAACGGCCGCTGGAGGAGCTGTCGGGCGGGCAGCGGCAGCGGGCGTGGATCTCCATGGCCCTGGCGCAGGGCACGGACCTGCTGCTGCTCGACGAGCCCACCACGTTCCTCGACCTGGCGCACCAGGTGGAGGTGCTGGAGCTGGTCCGGCACCTGCACGAGGAGGCGGGCCGCACCGTCGTCATGGTGCTGCACGATCTCAACCTGGCCGCCCGCTACGCCGACCGCCTGGTGGCCATGCGGGCCGGCCGGGTGATCGCCTCGGGCACGCCGCACGAGGTGCTGACCGAGGACCTGCTGCGGGAGGTGTTCGAGCTGGACGCCAAGATCATCGCCGATCCGGTGGCGGGCACGCCGCTCGTGGTCCCCATCCGCCCGCTCTCCCACCCCGCCCCCTGACGCCCGTTCTCCCACCCCCGCCCCGACGCACCTGACGGCGGGCTCACGTCTCGTGCAACGCCCGGGTGACGTCCGCGTCGTCGGGGGCCAGTTCGGCGGCCCTGAGCAGGTCCTGCCTGGCCTGACCGGCCTGCCCGGCCGCCCGGTGCACCAGCGCCCGGTTGAACAGCAGCTCCGCCGTCTCCTCCAGCTTCAGCGCCCGCGTCAGGTCGGCCAGCGCCGCCTCGTGGTCGCCGCGCTCGAAGGCCAGCTCCGCCCGGCCCGCCCAGGCGGGCAGCAGCTCGGGATCGGCCTCCAGGGCCAGATCGAAGGCCATGCGTGACTCCGGGTAGTGGTTTTCGGCCAGCTCCACCTGCCCGAGCACACACAGCAAGTACGGATCGCCCGGCGTGAGCGCCAGGCCGCGCTCCACGTCCCCGCGCGCCCGCGCGTAGTCGCCGGCGGCCACGTGCAGCCCGCAGCGGTTGACGTAGGCCGGGGCGAACTCCGGGTCCAGCTCCAGCGTGTGATCCAGGTCGGCGCGGGCGCCCGCCAGGTCGCCACGGGCGTAGCGCACCTCGGAGCGGTTGTAGTACGCCTCGGGGAAGGGCGGGCTCAGCCGCGTCACCGCCTCGTAGTCGGCCAGCGCCGCCTCCTCCCTGCCCAGCTCGTGCAGCAGGTTGCCGCGGTCGAGGTAGTAGTCGGGATAGCCGGGGTCGAGCGCGATGGCGCGGTCGTAGTCGGCCAGCGCCGCCTCCGGCCGCCCGGCCATGGCCAGGAGTTGGGCCCTGTTTCCGTACAGCACGAGCCGGTGGACCGGGTGCTCGTCCGGCAGGTCGGTCTCGGCCAGCTCGATGGCCTGGCGCACCAGCTCCATGGCGGCGCCGGGGCGGCCCCTGCGCACCTCGACCAGGGCCTTGCCGTTGAGGTCGAACCCGAGGTGGAAGGCCCGCTCGCGGGCGTCGGGCAGCAGGGAGGTGATGGTGACGGCCTCGTTGATCCAGGCCAGGGCCTGCTCGGGGTCGCGACGGGCGTGGTCGTGGTGGCGGACGAGGATCATGGCGGTGCCGTACGCGATCGTGGCGCGGTGCTTGGGGTCGGTGCTCACCCGCCTGGCCCGGTCGTAGAGCTCGCGGGCCTCCTCCTCGCGCTCGATCGCCTCCAGGGACGCGGCGACCCGCTGGAGGAGGAGCTGCCAGCGTTCGGGATCGTCCTCGTACGCCAGCCCGCGCAGCACCGCCAGCCCCGCCTCCGCCATGGCGTGGTGGAAGCCCTCGTCGCGGTAGCGGTCGAAGTCGGCCCGCAGCGGCCCGGCACCGGGCGCCGACGGCCCCTCCTCGATCGTCAGCAGGCCGGGCTCGACCCGCCGCCGCAGCACGGTCACCAGCTCGCGGTCGGTGTGGTCGGCCTCGCCGAGGTTGACGGCCCTCACGGTCAGCGGGCCGGCGCCGGCCAGGTGGTCGCGGACGAACTCGGCCAGCCCGTTGGCGATCCGCAGGCTGCGCCGAGCGCCGGGAACGAGCACCCGCTGCCCCCTGGGCAGGTCGCCGGCCAGCGAGCGCCTGCGGGCCGGTACGAGCTCGCGCAGCGCGGGCGCGGCGGTCCTGATCTCGATGTCGTGCGCGGCGACCAGATCGGGACGTCGTTCGAGTGCGGGCGGGACCAGGTGGGCCAGGAGCGCCGCACCGAGCGTGTAGGGGCCGCCGATCCGGCGGTCCGCGTCAAGGAAGATCGTGTCCACGCCGTCCCTCTTCCGTCGTCCGGCGTGGCCGACGTCCCTGTCGGGGACGCCGGCCGGGTGGGTCAGGAGCTGTGCCGCGGCGCGGCCGAGGCGGCCGGCTTCACAGTTCCTGGCCGATGAACGACGATCTTCTTCATGGTGGGCCTTTCACCAACAATGGGACCGAACGATCTTTTGATGACCGATACATGTCAACACATCAAAAAGTGGTCGATCAACACTTATCTGGTAAGGCCGGATCCGTGACCGATTACGGGAGGGCCGTTAGTCACTCACCGAGAATGGCGTCCACGAACACCCCGGGATCGAACGGCGCCAGGTCGTCGGGCCCCTCGCCCAGCCCCGCGAGCTTGACCGGCACGCCCAGCTCCCGCTGCACCGAGATCACGATGCCGCCCTTGGCGGTGCCGTCGAGCTTGGTCAGCGCGATGCCGGTGATGTTGACCACCTCGGCGAACACCTGGGCCTGGCGCATGCCGTTCTGGCCCGTGGTGGCGTCGAGGACCAGCAGCACCTCGTCGACCGTGGCCTTCTTCTCGATGACCCGCTTGACCTTGCCCAGCTCGTCCATCAGGCCGGTCTTGGTGTGCAGGCGGCCCGCGGTGTCGACGATGACCACGTCGACCTTCTCCTCCATGCCCTTGGCCACCGCGTCGAACGCCACGGAGGCGGGGTCGCCGCCCTCGGGGCCGCGCACGGTGTCGGCTCCGACCCGCTGGCCCCAGGTCTGGAGCTGGTCGGCGGCGGCGGCGCGGAAGGTGTCGGCCGCGCCGAGCACGACCTTCTTGCCGTCGCCGACCAGCGAGCGGGCCAGCTTGCCCGTGGTCGTGGTCTTGCCGGTGCCGTTGACCCCGACGACGAGGACGACCGCGGGCCGCTCGCCGTGCTTCTGGACGTGCAGGGTACGGTCGAGGCCGGGGTCGATCTGGGCGAGCAGTTGCTCGCGCAGCAGGCCGCGCACCTCCTCGGGGGTGCGGCTGCCCAGCACCTTGACCTTGGTGCGCAACTCCTCCACGATGGCGCGGGTCGGCGCGACGCCCACGTCGGCCGTGATCAGCCGTTCCTCGATCTCGTCCCACACGTCGTCGTCGAGCCGGTCGCGGGACAGCAGCTCCAGCAGCCCGCGCCCGAGCGCGCTCTGCGAGCGGGCGAGCCGCTCGCGCAGCCGCACCATCCGGCCGGCGGACGGCGGCGGGACCTCGACCTCAGGCCCGTCGACGACCGGCTCGGCGGGCTTGACCGGCGGCGGAAGCGTGGTGGTCGCGCCCTCGGCCTCGTCGTCCGCCGCCGCGGGCCGCTTCTCCTCGGGAAGCGTCGGAGCCTCGGGCGGCACGACCGGCGGAGGCGTCTTACGCCCTGGCCTGAAGAGCAGGAGGAGACCGCCGACCGCCAGCAGGGCGACGACGGCCACGATCACGATGACGCCCAGGTAACCATCCACAAGATGTCAGTTTTCCAGATCGACCGCCCGGAATGGACCAGCAGGGTCACGACCCGCCTCATGTCGGCCGACCTGTCCGGTCAGACGGACTCGTGTCTCCTGAGCCGCCGGCCGCCCATCCGCGTCACGCCGACTCGCGTTCCCTGAGTCGCTGGCTGACCACCTGGGTCACGCCGTCGCCGCGCATCGACACGCCGTAGAGCGCGTCGGCGATCTCCATCGTGCGCTTGTTGTGGGTGATCACGATGAGCTGCGAGCTCTGCCGCAACTCCTCGAACAACATCAGCAGGCGCTGCGTGTTGGTGTCGTCGAGGGCCGCCTCGACCTCGTCCATCACGTAGAACGGCGACGGCCGCGCCTTGAAGATCGAGATCAGGAACGCCACCGCCGTCAGCGACCGCTCGCCGCCCGACAGCAGCGACAGCCGCTTGACCTTCTTGCCCGGCGGCCTGGCCTCGACCTCGATGCCCGTGGTCAGCATGTCGCCCGGCTCGGTGAGCACCAGCCTGCCGTCACCGCCGGGGAAGACCCGGCCGAAGATCTGCTCGAACTCGCGCGCCACGTCCTCGTACGCCGAGGAGAACATCTGCTCCACCCGGTCGTCGACCTCCTTGACCACGGTCATCAGGTCGCGCCTGGTCTTCTTGAGGTCTTCGAGCTGGGAGTTGAGGAACGCGTGCCGCTCCTCCAGGGCCGCGAACTCCTCCAGGGCGAGCGGGTTGACCTTGCCGAGCTGGTTCATCTGCCGCTCGGCCGCCTTGGCCCGCTTCTCCTGCTCCTCGCGCACGTAGGGGACGGGCGGCTCGCCCGGCACCATGGCCTCGGGGCCGTACTCGGAGATCAGGGCCTCGCCCTCGACCCCGAACTCCTCCAGCGCCCGCTGCTCCATCTGCTCCAGCCGCAGCCGCTGCTCGGTGCGGGCCATCTCGTTGCCGTGGACCCGGTTGACCAGTTTGTCGAGCTCCTGGCCCAGCTCGCGCACCCGCAGGCGCACCTGCTTGAGCTCGGCGTCCACGGCGACCCTGGCCAGGTCGGCCTCGTCGCGTTCTCCGGAGGCGAGCTGGACGGACGTCGCGAGGGCCGTGAGCACCCTCCTGGCGCCCTTGCTGACGGCCTCGGCCACCGCGGCCTGCCGCCTGCGCCTGGCGCGCTGAGCGGCCGCCTGGGCGCGTTCCTCGCGCTCGCGCCTGGCCGCCCCGAGCAGGCCGTCCGCGCGGCCTTCGATGCCCTTGACGCGCTCTTCCGCGGTGCGCACCTGGAGGCGGGTGTCCATCTCGCGCTGCCTGGCGGCCTCGCAGGCGCTCGCCAGGTCGTCGCGCAGGTCGGTGGTGGGCTCGGACTCCAGCTCCTGGGCGTATTCGGCCTCGGCCAGCCGGACCTCCAGCTCGGCCAGCTCCTCCAGGCCCTCGGCGCGGGCCTCCTCCGCCTTCGTCACGCTCCCGGCCAGGCGCCCGGCCTCGTCACGGGCCGCGTTGGCGGCCGCCTCGCGCCGCCGCACCCGCCTGGCCGCCGCCGCGTTGCGCTGGTCGGCCTCCCGCTGGCGGCCCCTGACCTGGTCGAGCACGCCCTGGGCGGCGCTCACGCCGGCCTGGGCGGTGGTGAGCGCCGTCTGGGCCTCGCTGACGTGGGCCTGGGCGGCCTCCAGGGCGGTCTGCGCGGCCTGCTCGCCGGCGGCCGCCTCGTCCAGC
>NZ_BAAAMU010000111.1:0-551 GCF_039529435.1 Nonomuraea maheshkhaliensis | reverse complement strand
GGAGGACGGAGGTGCCGCCCTCGGAGCCGCCGGCGGCCACGTGGGCGCCGACGAGATCGCCGCCCGCCGTGACGGCGCGCAGCCGCGGATGCCGGTCGACGCCCGCCCGCGCGGTCTCCAGCTCGTCCACCACCACGACCTCGGCCAGCACGTGCTCCAGGGCCGAGCGCAGGTGATCGGGCACCGTCACCAGATCGGCCGCCCGCCGCCCGCCGCCGCGATCCGCCGCCCGCGCGGGCGCGCTCCTGTCGTGCCTGTCCGCGCCCAGCGCGACGAGGAGGGTGGCCTGGCCGGCGCTCCGCGAACGCAGCAGCTCCAGGGCCTCCACGGCGGTGTCGAGCGACTTGACCGTGATCGCCTCGGCGACGGAGCCCAGGACGGCCGCCACGGCCGGCTCGGCGCCGGGCGTCACCTGCATCGAGGCGGCGAGCGGCCCCAGCACCCCGAAGAGGTCGGCCTCCAGCAGCGCCGCCCAGCCGTCGACCTTGGCCAGCCCCATCTCCAGCGCCTCGCGCCGGGCGGCCAGCTCGGCCACGTCGCGCTGCGCCTGC
>NZ_BAAAMU010000110.1:0-33748 GCF_039529435.1 Nonomuraea maheshkhaliensis | reverse complement strand
CCCTCGCGGGGCTCCGCCCGGGTGCCCGCGAGGGCGGCGGTTACGTCCTGGCCGACGACCGGCTCCAGGTGGAGATCGACGGCCGCGGGCTGGTCGTCTCGGCCGTGGACCTGAGGAGCGGCAGGGAGGCGGTCCCCCAGGGCCGTGCGGCCAACCTGCTGCAGCTCCACCCCGACTTCCCCAACAAGTGGGACGCCTGGGACGTGGACGAGTTCTACCGCAACACCGGCGCCGACCTCACCGACGCCGACGAGGTGAGCCTGGACGGCGACGCGGTCGTGGTCAGGCGCTCGTTCGGCGACTCGTCGGTGAGCCAGCGGCTCACGCTCGCCTCCGGGCGGCTGGAGATCGAGACGGAGGTCGACTGGCACGAGCGGGAGAAGTTCCTCAAGCTGGCCTTCCCGCTGGACGTGCGTGCCGACCGGTACGCCTCCGAGAGCCAGTACGGCCACGTCTTCCGCGCCACCCACACCAACACGAGCTGGGAGGCGGCCAAGTTCGAGGCGTGCAACCACCGCTTCGTGCACCTGGAGGAGCCCGGCTGGGGCGTGGCCCTGGTCAACGACTCCACCTACGGTCACGACGTCACCCGCGACGTGGACGAGACGGGCACGACGACGACGCTGCGTGCCTCGCTGCTGCGCGCCCCGCGCTTCCCCGACCCGGAGACCGACCAGGGCGTGCACCGCTTCCGCCACGCGCTCGTCCCCGGCGCGACGATCGGCGACGCGGTGCGTGAGGGCTGGTTCATCAACCAGCCCGAGCGCAGGGTGCCCGGCGGCGCCGAGGTCGCGCCGCTGGTCCGCGTGGACGACGACGCCGTCGTGGTGAGCGCGGTCAAGCTGGCCGACGACGGGAGCGGCGACGTGGTCGTCCGCTTCCACGAGGCCACGGGCGGCCGGGCGGCCACCACGCTGCGGGCCGGCTTCCCCGTGGCGGAGGTCGTCACCACGGACCTGCTGGAGCGGCCGACCGGCGAGCCGCAGCGCCCCGGGGACGCCATCCCCGTGACGTTGCGGCCGTTCGAGCTGGTCACGCTGCGGATCAAGCGCGCCTGACTCCCGCGCACGCCGCCCCCGTGCGTCCGGCGCGCCAGAACCGGCGCGCCGGACCCGGGACGAGGCCGGGCTCCGGTCTCAGCCGCTGAGCAGGGTGCCCAGGCGGGGGGCGTACGTGGCGTGGAAGACCAGCGTGACCGCGCCCATCGCGGCGGCGTCGGCCGCGGTGGGCGAGGTCTCCACCCGGACCGGATGCAGCCGCCGGGCCAGCGACCGGCCCGACACCGCCCGCGCGATCACCTCGCGGTAGATCTCCCCGACCTCCCTCAGCGCGGGCCCGCCCAGCACGAGCAGGTCGATGTCCAGCAGGTTGACCACGCTGACGGCGGCGTCGGCCAGCCGCTCCGCCACCTGTTCGATCACCCGCAGGGCGGCCGGCTCGCCGCTCGCCGCCGCCGCGCAGATGGCGGCGTGGTCGCGCAGGTCGCCCATGGCCGCCTCGATGGCGCTCGGGCAGCACACGGCCTCCACGCAGCCCCGGTTGCCGCAGTAGCAGCCGGGGCCCTGCGGGTCGACCGTCATGTGCCCGATCTCGGCCGCGTTCAGCGACCTGCCCCGGTAGACCTGGTTGTCCAGGAAGAGCCCGCCGCCGATCCCGGTGCCGAGGTAGAGGTAGGCGAAACTGGGCGTGGAGCGGGCGATGCCGGCCCACCGCTCGCCGATCGCCGCCGCCGTGGCGTCGTTGTCGACGGTCACGGGAAAGCCGGTGTACTCGCACAGCAGCGCCTTGATCGGCACCCGGTCCCAGTGCGCCAGCCGGGGCGGCGAGACCATCACGCCGTCCTCGTCCAGCGGGCCAGGGCAGGCCAGCCCCACCCCGAGCACCTTGCCGTCCGGCACGCCCGCCTCGCGCAGGATCCGGCGGGCCGCCCTGGCCATCTGCCTGATCACGCCGTCCGGCCTGGCCCCGGGACGGACCGGCACGTGCAGCCGGGCGACCGGCCGGCCGGCGAGATCCGCCAGCACGCACGACAGCGCCTTCGGATCGAAGTGCACGCCCACGGCGTAGCCGGCCTCGGCGGAGACCCGCAGGATGGTGGGCCGCTTGCCTCCCCTCGACGGCGCGGAGCCGTCCTCGACGACCAGGCCCTCCTCCAGCAGTCTGCGCACGATGACGGAGACCGTCTGGGCGGTCAGCCCGGTCACGGTGGCGATGCGGACACGACTGATCCCGTCCGAGGCCTGGATGGTCTCCAGGACGACGGATCGGTTGTAGCTCCCCACCTTCGGCAGGTTTGTCCCCTGCTGCATGTGAGACATATCACCACAGAGTGTTGACTTAGTAAATCAAATGGACTTACGTTTCTCCGCAACCCGAAGGAAACAAAGGGGAGCCCTGATGAGACCTAAGCTGGCCGGATCCCTCCTGTTATTGACAGCGCTGACAGCAGCCGGTTGCGGAGGCGGCGGCACCCCGGAGAGCTCCTCCGGCGCCGCCAAAGAACTCGAAGTCCTCTACAAGGTCGAGCCGACGTGGCCGCATCTGGAGAAGATGCTCACCGACGCCAAGAAGCAGTACGAAGCCGCCCACCCCGGCGTCACCATCAAGCTGACCTCGGTGCAGGGCAACAACGAGGCCTACTACACCAAGCTGGCCCTGCTCAACCGCTCGCCCGACTCGGCGCCCGACGTCTACCTGCACGACACCTTCCAGGTCAACGCGGACGTCGCGGCCGGCAAGCTGGCCCCGCTGGACGAGTACCTGGCCAAGTGGCCCGACTGGAGCACCCAGTTCCCCGACTCGGTCAAGCAGGCCGCCAAGGGCGGCGACGGCAAGATCTACGGCGTGCCCATCAGCACGGACACCCGCGGCCTCTGGTACAACAAGGACGTCCTCACCAAGGCCGGCCTGCCGGTCCCGTGGGAGCCGAAGTCGTGGAACGACGTCCTCACCGCCGCCCGCGCGATCAAGCAGAAGGTGCCGGACGCGATCCCGTTCACGATGTACTCGACGAAGATCCACGGTGAGGCGTCGACCATGCAGGGCTTCGAGATGCTCCTGTACGGCACCCCGGGCGGCACCCTGTACGACGACGCCCAGAAGAAGTGGGTGGCCGGCGGCAAGAACTTCACCGACGCGCTGACCTTCGTCAACACGATCTACCGCGAGGAGCTCGGCCCCAAGCTGGCCGACGCGCACAACGCCAAGCTCGCCGACAAGATCAACTGGGAGTGGTTCCCCAAGGGCAAGCTGGGCATCGCCCTGGACGGCGCCTGGGCGTCGGGCGCCTGGAAGCCGACCAGCACCAAGCCGTGGCCCGAGTGGAAGGACAAGCTCGGCTGGACGCCCATGCCGACGCAGAACGGCGAGGAGCCCGGCGCGGTCAGCATGTCCGGCGGCTGGGTGATGGCGATGAGCTCGTACGCCAAGCTCAAGCAGGAGGCGTTCGACTTCATCTCGGTCGCCACCAACAAGGAGAACTCCCTGACGTACTCGGTGGGCTCGGGCGACCTGGCCCCGCGCAAGGACGTCGCGGCCGATCCGAAGTACAACGCCGACAACCCGAGCGTGAAGTTCTGGACCGACCTGGCGTCGGTGACGCACTACCGGCCCGCCTTCGAGGAGTACCCGAAGGTGTCGGCGCAGGTCCAGGAGGCCATGGAGGCGGTCACCACCGGCGCCCAGACGCCTGAGGAGGCCACGGCGGCCTACGCCAAGGCGTTGCCCTCGGCCGTCGGCGGGCCGGACAAGGTCCTCGCCCGATGACGGTCGCCACCGCTCCCTCCCCGTCCGTGACGGGCTCGCCGGTCGGCGGCCCGTCACGGCGGCGGCGGGTCCTGCGCTGGCTCCTCCCGCTGGGCCCGGCGCTGGTCCTGCTGGCGATCTTCCTCGCGGGTCCCATCCTGTGGAGCGTCTACATCGCCTTCACGAACGAGACCCTGACCGGTTCGGCCTCGGTGAACTCGCAGTTCGTCGGCGTGGCCAACTTCGTCAAGCTCTTCGGTGACCCGAACTTCATCAACTCCTTCCTGCTCACGTTCGTCTTCGTGATCGGCTCGGCGGTCATCGGCCAGAACACCCTGGGCCTGATCATCGCGCTGCTCATGCGCGGGCGGGGCCGGGTCACCCGCAGCGTCGTCAACGGCGTCGTCATCGCCGCCTGGGTGATGCCCGAGGTAGTGGCGGCGGCCTGCTGGTTCTCGTTCCTGGCCGAGGAGGGCACGCTCAACACCGTGCTCGGCGTCTCGCAGGAGTGGCTCTACACGGCGCCCATGCTCGCGGTCATCCTGGCCAACGTCTGGCGCGGGACGGCGTTCTCCATGCTGGTCTACTCGGCGGCCCTTTCCGAGGTGCCCGCCGACCTGGTGGAGGCCGCCGCGGTGGACGGGGCGAGCCCGGCCCGCCGGCTGCTGCACATCACGCTGCCGCTCATCCGGCGCTCCATCATGGCGAACCTGATGCTGATCACCCTGCAGACCCTGGCCAGCTTCGGCCTCATCTACGCCCTGACGGGCGGCGGGCCGGGCACGGCCAGCCAGACCACCCCGCTCTACATGTACGAGCAGGCCTTCCGCTACTTCGAGATCGGCTACGGCTCGGCCATCGCCCTGGTGATGCTGGTGATCGGCGCCCTGTTCTCGCTGGTCTACCTGCGGCTGATCAAAGTGGAGGACGCGTGACGAGACTCGCCGCGAGGGGCGCGGCCGGACTGTCGCTCTTCGTCATCGCCCTGGCCTTCGTCGGGCCGTTCCTGTGGGTGGTGATCGCCTCGGTGCAACCGGAGGCGACGCTGGCCGCCACGCCGACGCTCGCGTTCTCGCTGGACAACTTCACGGCGGTGCTGACCTGGGAGACGATCATCCTGCCGATGATCAACTCGGTGATCATCTCCGGCTCCACGGCGATCCTGACCGTGCTGGTGGCGGGGCTGGCGGCCTACCCGCTGTCGCGCTACCAGCTGAAGTACCGCCGCCACTTCATGCTGACGCTGCTGTTCACCACCGGCCTGCCGGTGACGGCGATCCTCGTGCCGGTCTACGCCATGTTCTTCCGGTTCAACCTGTACGGCTCGGTGCCGGCGATGGTGCTCTTCCTGACCGCCAGCTCGCTGCCGTTCTCGATCTGGATGATGAAGAACTTCATGGACGGCGTGCCGGTCAGCCTGGAGGAGGCCGCCTGGGTGGACGGCGCCGGCTGGGTGCAGTCGCTGCGCTCGGTGGTGGGGCCGCTGATGGCGCCCGGGATCGCGGTGGTGGCGATCTTCGTGTTCGTCGGGCAGTGGGGCAACTTCTTCGCGCCGTTCGTGCTGCTCGACACGCCGGAGAAGCAGCCGGCCGCGGTCACGATCTACACCTTCTTCTCGCAGTACGGGCAGGTGGCCTACGGGCAGCTGGCCGCCTTCTCCATCCTCTACACGGCGCCGGCGGTCATCCTCTACGTGGTGGTCAACAAGTATCTGGCCGGTTCGTTCAACTTCGCCGGATCGGTGAAGGGGTAGGGGCCTCGGCTCAGGCTGTCAGCCGGGCGTGCAGGGCCTCGGCGAACTGCGCCGGGCTGCGCAGATAGCCGACGTAGTCGCCGGGCAGCTCCACGGCCTCGCGGCCGAGCAGCCCGGCGACGGCCAGCGTGGCGCGGTGCATCAGCCTGCCCCTCGTCTCGGCCCCGTAGGCCGGCACGACCGGGGCCGCGCGCAGCGCCGCCGCGTCGGGCACGTAAGCGGAGAAGGGACGCAGCTCGTAGCGGCAGCTCGTCTCCATGTTGACCGTCATCCGGCCCAGCATGTCGCGCACCCACTGCGGCAGCCCGGGGTCGGGCTCGGGCGGAGCGGTGACGCCGGTCTCCTCGCCGAGCTTGCGCATCGCCGGGCCGACGCCCTCGCGCTCGCACACCTCCACCGCCTCCCGCGTCAGCCGCCGCCAGTGATCGGCGTCGGGCAGCAGGTCGAACGCGGGCGGCTCGTGCGCCACCAGCCGCCGTATCGAGGACGGGCGGCGGGCCAGCAGGTCGAGGCCGATCAGCGCGCCGGAATGGGTGGCGAACACGTGCGCGGGGCCGGCGCCGGCCGCCTCCAGCAGCCGCAGCGCGTCGTCCGCGTGCTCCTCGATCCGCTGCTCGGCGGGCGGCCCGGCCAGCGGGCTGCGGACGGCGCCGCGCCGGTCATAGGTGATCACCGTGTAGCGCCCGGCCAGGACCTCGGCCATGGGCGCGGCCATCGCGGCGTCCGCGCCGCCGCCGAGGATCACGAGCAGCACCGGCCCTGAGCCGCGGACCTCGTAGTAGAGGCGTGCGCCGGGGACGTCGAGCATTCCGGAGTCCATGGTCCGCCAACTGTAGACGCGCGGGGACCGGCCGCCAACTTGGACTGGCGGATATACGACAAGTCGGGTTCTGGCCATGGCGATCTCATAGACACCGCAGCTCAGGATGACTAGGAATGCGGTATTCGTGCTTACCGATTCTTGGGAGGTCGTCCATGCTGCGTGGCTTAAGCCGGGTGAGGCGAGGGACGGTGATGGCCGCCTCGGTGCTCATGGCGGCCTCGTCGCTGGCGATTCCCGCCGCGTCCGCCGCGTCCGCCGTGAACGCCACCGCGGCACCGCCGGGGGCCTTCACGCCCGCACCGGCGAGCGACGAGATCACGTTGATCACCGGTGACCAGGTGCAGGTGCGCGCCGTGGACGGCGAGCACAGGACCGTCACGGTCACGCCCGCGCCCCGGGCGGACGGCTCCGTGCCCACGTTCCAGGTGCTGGAGTCGGAGCGCGGGGTGACGGTCATCCCCGACGACGTCGCCACGCTCGTCCCCGAGCGCCTGGACACCGAGTTGTTCAACGTGACCGCCCTGGCCGAGCAGGCCTACGGCGCCGCCATCCCGCTCATCCTCACGTATCCGCCCAACAGCACCAAGGCCGCCATCCCGGCCGCCAAGCAGGTCCGCACGCTGGAGAGCATCGGCGGCGCGGGCGTGTCGGTGGCCGCGGCGGACGCGAAGGCGTTCGGGGCGGAGCTGGCCAAGCTGGCCTCCCCGTCGCCGCAGGCCCGCGCGGCGGGACCGCTGGCGGGCGTGACCAAGATCTGGCTCGACCGCAAGGTCGAGCCGGTGCTGAAGGACAGCGTGCCGCGGATCGGCGCGCCCGAAGCGTGGGCCGCCGGGTACGACGGCACCGGCACCACCGTGGCCGTGCTCGACACCGGTGTGGACGCCGCCCACCCCGACCTGGCCGGCAAGGTCGCCGACCAGCGCGACTTCACCGGCGAGAACGCGGCAGGCGACCCGCACGGCCACGGCACCCACGTGGCCGCCACCATAGCGGGCACCGGCGCCGAGGGCGGCAAGGGCGTGGCGCCCGGCGCCAAGGTGCTCAACGGCCGCGTGCTGGCCGCCGACGGCTACGGCCAGCTCTCCTGGATCATCGACGGAATGGAGTGGGCGGCCGGCGAGAAGCGCGCCGAGGTCGTCAACATGAGCCTGGGCAGCCCCGAGGCGGGCGGACCGCTCACGGACGCCGTCTCCACCCTCACCCGCCAGTACGGGACGCTCTTCGTGATCGCGGCCGGCAACGACGGCTGCGACTCCTGCGTGGGCAGCCCCGGCGACGCCCCCGAGGCGCTGACCGTCGGCGCGGTGGACAAGCAGGACAAGCTCGCCGACTTCTCCAGCAAGGGCCCGATCATCGCCGACGGCGCGGTCAAGCCCGACGTCACCGCCCCCGGCGTGGACATCAGCGCGGCCAAGACGGGCGGCGGGCTCGCCACGATGTCCGGCACCTCCATGGCCACCCCGCACGTCGCGGGAGCGGCGGCGCTGCTGCGCCAGGCCCGCCCCGGGATCGCCGGCGGCGAGCTGAAGTCCCTGCTCATGGCCTCCGCGAAGCCGGGTGACGGCATTCCGGTGGACGCACAGGGCGCGGGCCGCATCGACGTCGCCACCGCGCTCAAGAGCACGGTCGTGGCCTCGGCCGGCTCGCTCAACTTCGGCCGCCTCACCAAGGGCGAGGAGAAGACCCTCACCGTCGGCTACCACAACCTCGGCCAGGCGCCCGCCGCGCTGAAGCTGTCCAGCGGCGCGGCGTTCAGCGTCGAGCCGGCCGAGCTCACCGTCCCCGCAGGCGGCACCGCCGAGGCCGAGGTCACCATCAAGGCCGACACCACCGGATCGCTGCGCCAGGAGCTCACCGCGTCCGGCGTGCGCACGCTGCTGACGGCGAACGTCGACGACAAGCGGGTCGAACTGCGCGTCCGCGGCATCGCCAGGGACGGCCGCAACGCGCGCGGCGGCTTCACCGTGCTGAACCTGGACGAGGGCACCCTGGTCGGCCGCGTCCTGCCCGGCTCGCCCGAGCAGCCCTGCACCGACGCCAAGTACGGCCAGGGCACCTGCCTGCTCGTCAAGCCCGGCACCTACTCCGTGCTCGGCCACGTCTTCACGATGCCCGCCACGCAGGACAGCACCGAGACCGGCAAACCGCTCAACGAGAGCCTCCTCGGCGACCCGGAGATGAAGATCACCGAGAACACCGAGGTCGTGCTGGACGCCCGCAAGGCCGTCGAGGTGAAGATCGAGACGCCCGACCACCAGACCAAGCGCAACACCGGGGCCGCCGCGGCCCTCCAGTGGTACCGCGCCGGCGAACAGGGCACCGCGCTGCGCGGCGGCACCACGATCACGCCCGGCGGGCAGATCGAGGAGCGCCTGTTCGTCCAGCCCACGCGGAAGGTCACCAAGGGCACGTTCGTGGTCTCCACCCGCTGGCGGCTCAAGGCCCCGGAGATCGCCCTGACCACCCTCGGGCTGAAGCTGGACCCCCAGTACGTCGACCCGGTCCAGTTCAGCGACTTCTCCACCGAGTACCCGCGCCTCGACGGCACCAGGCTGCTGCTCGCCGTGGACGCCGGGCGCGGCTCGGAGAAGGAGATCAAGGCCCGCGACCTGCGCGGCAAGCTGGCCGTCATCCGCCGCACCGACGGCGTGCCCGTCTCCACCCAGTCCAACGCCGCCGCGGCGGCCGGGGCGGCGATGGTCGCGGTCTACAGCGATCAGCCGGGCGCCGATGTCACCACGGGCGGCAACGGGGTCAAGCTGACCGTGCCGACCGTGCGGCTGACCCACGAGGAGGGGCTGAAGCTGGCCGAGCGGCTGCGCCGCCTGCCCGTGCCGATCGTGGCCAAGGGCATCACGGCCAGCCCGTACGTCTACGACCTCTACCTGCGCGAGCAAGGCCGGGTCCGCGACTCGCTCAAGTACGTGGTCCGCGCGAAGTCGCTGGCCAGGATCGAGACCGGCTTCCACAGCCAGCTCGCCGACGACGTGACGGCCAACGAGGCCCGCTTCGTCTTCGAGCCCTGGGACAACCTGTCGATCTCGACGAACCATCCCCTGCCCAAGACGCCGCGCACCCGTACCGACTATGTCACTCCCGACCCCGACCTGCGGTGGAGCACCTCGGCGGGCGCGCCGGAGCGGCACTACAACACGTTGTGGCCGCACCCCGACACCGTCCGCGTGGCCCTGTCGTCGCCGGTGTTCCGGCCGTACGAGGTGGGGGAGCGGACCGAGCACAGCGTGCTCAAGCAGCCGCTGCTGCCCGGCATCAACCCGCGCAACCCGCTGCGCAGGGACGGCGACCGGCTGCTCGTCTCGATGCAGGGCTTCGTGGACGCCCAGGGCAACTACGGCGAGGCCTACACCAGCGGCTTCGAGCAGGGGCTGAAGACCGACTTCCGGCTCTACCGGGGCGACGAGCTGCTGTGGCAGACGAACTACCTGCCCCAGGGGTCGGGGACGCTGCCCGCCGAGAAGGGCGCGTACCGGATCGAGTACGACGTGGCGAACGAGGCCGGCTGGGCGAAGCTGTCCAAGCGGACTCGTAGCGTGTGGACGTTCGACTCCCAGCAGGCGGCGGAGCCGACGGTGATCCCGCTGCTGCTGGCCGCGTTCGACGCGCCGGTGGACCTGAAGAACCAGGCCAGGTCGCGCACGCTCGGCCTGTCGCTGCGCCAGCAGGAGGGGGCGGAGCAGAGCGCGATCAAGGACGTCTCGCTGGAGGTGTCGTACGACGACGGCGCCACCTGGAAGCCGGCCCGCCTGCGGGCCAAGGGGCAGCGGGCCTACGAGACCACGCTGGACCGCTCGCCGTCCGGGTTCGTCTCGCTGCGGCTGAACGCCTCCGACGTCAAGGGTCACACGCTGGCGCTGGAGGTGATCCGCGCCTACGCCATGCGCTGACGACCGAGCTTCCGGGGAGTGCCGCGTGACGGCACTCCCCGGAAGGGTTTTCAGGCCCTGCTCTTCTCGATGACCTCCTCCGTCGTCAACGGCGAGCGGGGATGCCTGGTCAGGCACATGGGGATCCGCGTCTTGACCGGAGCGGCGCCCTCCGTCGCCACGTAGAACTCGCCCGAGCTCAGCCGTGAGACGTCCGGCACGTCGCCGCCCTTCGACCTGGCCATCTCCCTGGCGGCGGAGATCTGGATCGGGGCGTTCAGCAGGCCGAAGAACTGCGTGGCCGAGTTGCCGGGGATGTGGTTGTGCAACCCCTTCGGCGCCTGGGTGGCGAAGACCAGGCCGAGACCGTACTTGCGGGCCTGGGAGGCGAGCAGCACCGTGCTGCGGGTGGAGGCCGCCGCCCCCGTGGCCGGCGCGAACGTCTGCGCCTCGTCCATCACCAGCAGCGCGCCCAGCGGCCGGTCCTGCGCCGGATGCCGCTTGAACCAGACGAACAGCTCCATCTGCAACTGGCTCACGAAGCTCTGCCGCTGCTCCAGGGAGGGCAGCCCGACCAGGCTGATCACCGACACCCTCGCCCGTCTGCCCTCCGGCGGGGTCACCAGCAGGGCCGGATCGACCGGAGTCCCGGTGCCGCCGAACAGCGGATCGTTGTCCATGGCGGCGGTCAGCGACTGCGCCAGCCCCGCCGCGATGCGCTGGGCGTCGGCCAGCTCGCTCACGCCGTCGGGCAGGTCCGACAGCAGCGCCGCGAACCCCTTGAGGCTCGTCGCGCCGCGCACCCCGTAGTGCGCCAGCGCCTTGCGCAGCACCGCCTGGCCGAGCTGCGCTTTCTCCGTTTTCGCGTCGAGCCTGATGCGCGGCGCGATGAACGCGACCGCCGCCTCCACCGCCTCGGCGAACTCGTCGGGGTCGCCCGCCAGGCCGGCGAAGTCCGGCAGCGGCTGGAAGCTCAGCGGGCGCCCGCCGGCCCGGCCCGGCGTCCAGACGACCACGTCGGTGCCCGCCAGATACTCCTCGGCCCGGCGCGCGTCCCCCTCCTCCCAGGCCGCCGGCGGCTCGGGCCAGCGCTCGCCCAGCCTGGCCAGGTCGTTGTTCGGGTCCAGCACGATGGCGGGGACGCCCGACAGCGCGCACTCCTCGACCAGGCGGCGGATCAGCACGGTCTTGCCCGACCCTGAGCCGGCGAAGATCGTGACGTGCTTCCTGAGCGCCTCCAGCGCGACGCTCACGGGCGCGCCGTCGGCCATCCGTCGGCCGAGCGCCAGATACGGGACGCGCGTCGCGGACGCACCGGCGTCCCGGTGATGAGTGCTCGCCTGCGGCTGCTCCTGTGCCGGGCCGGGACGAACCGTCCCAGAGGGTGGCGTGGGATCGGGGTCGCGGGTGGGAACGCTCCAGGCGTCGGCCAGGGCCTCGGTGAGGAACGACACCGAGGCCGTCGGCCGCCGCCGCGCCAGCCAGCCCGCCAGGTGCGGCGGGTTCTCGGCGAGCATCGACCTGAGCGCGCCCAGCACCCGGAGATCGTCCTCGCCCATCCGCAGGGTCCGGCCTCCGGCCTGCTCGAACGCCGCGATGGCCGCCCGCGTCGCCGCCCCCTTGGACCACGGCGCGTTCCGCAGCAGGAACAGCCGCCGCTTCGGCACCTCGGCGTCCAGCCCGGCCGCCACGGAGGCCTTGCGGATGCGGTTCAGCGCCGCGTTGCCGTGCCCGGCGGTGATCGCGCGAAAGGCCCAGTGGACCTCGTCCTCGCTCGTCTCGTCCAGGGTGCGGCGCAACCGCGCGTGCAGGGGCGGCTTGGGGCTCGGCGGCGGGTCCACGCTGAACGCGACCCCCGGCTCTCTCTGCTCGGCGATCCAGGCCGACAGCCCGGCCGCCAGCAGCGCGGGCATCGCGGTGTCCTCGCTCACCTGGTCGATCCGCGGCGCGGGGACGCCGTCCCGCAACTCCGCGAACCGGGCGTCCAGGGCGCGCAGGTCGTCGGAAGAGACCGCGGGCACGGAAGGAGGGCCGTCCTGGGCTGCGGTCGTGGCGGTGAGCGCGGTCAGCTCCCGTACGTCATCGTCGGCCAGGCACGCGCGGA
Organism: Nonomuraea maheshkhaliensis; assembly: GCF_039529435.1. Lineage (NCBI taxonomy): Bacteria > Bacillati > Actinomycetota > Actinomycetes > Streptosporangiales > Streptosporangiaceae > Nonomuraea > Nonomuraea maheshkhaliensis. The sequence goes on along the minus strand of NZ_BAAAMU010000110.1, from coordinate 21,440 downwards.
CGTGCCGGTCGATCGCGATGAGGAGTTGACGCGGCGTGAACCCGGGCGCCTGGGCGAACGCCTCGGGCCGCACCGGCCAGGTGGGGTAGGGCGGCTTGATCCCGGCCTCGCCGTACTGGACCTCGAACCGCCGGGCGATCAGGGCCGTCGCGGTCTCGGCGTCCGGGATGGTCATGAGCTGGACCGCCTGCCTGAACCGGTCCCGTACGGTGTCCACCGCCACGTCCTCGACGAGCGCCCACGTCGCCGGGATGCAGGTCACCACGGTCAGCGTCCTGCGGGTGACCTCGCGCAGCGCCATCAGGCCGCCCGCGATCCGCTCGATCATCGCCGTCTCGCCCGGGTCGCGGGCGGCGCCCTTGGTCGGCATGGAGGACTGGGCGACCAGGGGGTCGATCTGGTCCACGGCGATGATCGTCGGGCCGGTGAGCGCCATCAGGCGGGAGACGTCCCTGACGATCTCCTGTGGCGTCCTGCCGACCTGCCGGATGCCCCACAGGGCGCGCTCGCCCGCCTCGCCCTCGGGCGCGGACGACAGGAACGCCTCGCCCAGGTCCTGCAGCCCTAGGTCGTCGCCGGCCAGCAGCACCAGCGCCCGCGCCGTGTCCTGGCACTCCCGGCCCGCCTGCGGGTCCAGGCGGCGCAGCGCGGTCACGAACAGGTCCAGCTCCTGCCGGGTGACGGCCCGCTTGCCGGTGATCGCGCGCCTGGCCATGCGCGACAGCCCGACCATCGAGGCCAGGCGGTCGAGCAGCACCGTGAGCTGGACCTGGCCGTCCTCCCTGGGCCGCGACAGGCTGTCCAGGATGGACACCACGGTGCTCTCCCAGAAGCCCTTGGCGTCCAGCAGGCCCACCAGGACGAAGTAGCCGCCCTGCTGCTGCGCCTGCTCGCGTACCCAGCCGAGCAGGTGCGTCTTGCCCGTGCCGCGCTGGCCCTGGACGACCACGCCGATGGGGCTGGCGTCCGGCCGGCCCGCCGCCTCGGCCAGGCCGTCGAGGACGATCCTGGTGGACGCGCCGTGCAGCCCCTCCACGTGGTAGTCCGAGCGACGCCACACGTCGTCGGCGCTCTCGGTGTAGTTGAAGCTCAGCGCGGCGAGATCGTGCACGCCGCCGCTCATGGCCTGCCGATCCAGAGCAGGTGCTTGTGCTGCTCGCCGATGAGCACGGCCGCCGCGCGGTCCTCCTCCGTGAGCGTCTTCTGGTTCGACTCGGGGACGAGGTTGACATCGGGCAGCCGTTCCATGAGCACGAGAGTCTCGTCCACGGCGGCCCTGGGCGCGTCCGCCAGCCGCGCGCGCACGTCCGTCAGGCTGACCCACGCGCCGGGGCGCGCGGCCAGGTCGGCGTAGGCGCGGCGGATGCGCGACTGAAGGTCGCCTTCCTCGCCTCGATCCTGGACGCCGGCCGGTCCCTCCTCGTCGTCACCCGGGTGGAAGACGTCGGCCAGGCTCTGGTTGCTGCGTTCCATGTAATGGGGCAGCCAGTCCAGCAGCGCGCGGGCCATCGCGCCCGAGGACCCCGTCTGCGGCGGGACCGCGCCCGCCCGCAGGTCCTCGGCCAGGCGCGCCCAGCCGGCGTCGGTCAGCACGTGCAGGTACGCCCCCCGGCCCGGCCGCCGGCTCTCCACCAGCTTCATCTCGTTGAGCCGCAGCCGCTTCGCGCCGTCGATCGACAGCCTGTGCCGCTGTTTCAGCTCGCTGTTGGAGACCTCCCTGGCCTCGACGGCCAGCACCAGAAGTGCGGCGAAGTCGGGAAGCGACAGCCTGGTGTGCGGCATGTGTCATCCTTCCGTTCCGCGGCGGCCACGCAGGAACTGCGCGATCCGGCGGAGCACGGTCTCGATGTCGGTCAGTACCTGAACATCGACGAAGCGCAGCACGGCGTAACCGTCGAGTTGGAGCAGCACGTCCCGCTCCCGGTCGGCGGCGAATTTGGCCGCGCCCCTGTGGTCGGGCCCGTCGATCTCCACCACGCAACGCTCCCGCTCCCACAGCAGGTCCAGCCGGATGGGGGCGGCCAGGGGGTGCGGCAGGTACGTCTGGTTCCATGACCGCCCCACCGCCCACGCACACCGCGCCAACGCCGCCTCCAGAGCCAGCTCCCCAGGACTCCCAGGATGCGGCCGCCCAGCGACGGCCGGATACTCCATCCGACCGCCACCGGCCTGCGCCCCACCGGTCTGAGCTCCCTCGGCTTGGGTCGCGCCGGCCTCGGCCGGGCCGGGTTCGGTGGCCGGTGCGGCGGAGTGCCATGGTGGGCCTGCCGGAACGGCGGTTCCGGCGGGCCCGGTGGGGCCGCCGGTGAGGCGCGGTCGTACGGTCGGCACCCGGTCGACGGCGTCCAGGGGCGCGCCTGTCAGCCACACGCCCGCTTTCGCCCGCTGGGCCAGCCACTCGCAGCCCGCCACGAACACCTCCTGCGCGGCGGCCCCGAGCCCGTCGGGGACGTGCACCAGGACGGCGGTCGCGGTCCTGCCGTAGCTGTCGGCCAGCACCCTGGCCAGCCCCGCCGCCCGCACCTCCGGCGGGAACCCACTCGGCCCGCCTGCCAGCGCCCGCTCGGCCAGTTCGGCCAGGAACGGGCCGTAGTGCTCGCCGGTGGACGCCCTGCGCAGCGCCAGCGACCGGACAGCGCGCAACCCGGCACCACCCGGGCCGTCGATCCCGGCGGCGCCCGGCAGCCAGGCGGGGAGCAGGGCCAGCGCCGCCGCGTCCAGCTCACGCAGGACGGACGCGACCAGCCCGGCCACGGTACGGGCGTCGTCCAGCAGTTCGGCGAGCCTGGGCCGGTAGGTGAGGATGGCCGGCGCGCCCGGCGGCAGCGGGTCGATGCTCAGTGCCATGGCGTCGGCTTCCACGTCGAGCCGCACCACCCGGCCGACCGGCAGATCGGACCACGACCGCACAAGCACCACCGCCCCGGGGCCGAATCGGCTTCCGTGACGGTGTATATCGCCAATCCGGTGATCAGCGCAGCCGGGGACGCCCCGCAGAGGTGTAGGAGTCACTCGGCGGTCGGCCCGGCGGGGACTCCGGGGCGGAGGAGTCAGCCGGCGGTCAGGCCGATGACGCCTGCGGGGGCGTAGGAGGCGCGGGTCAGCATGGCCTGGGCGAGGGATGCCTTGACCAGGGCCGCGGCCCGGACGACGGGCACCAGGGTGAGGGCGAACAGCACGCCGATGGCGGTGTTGACGCCCACGAAGGCCAGGTCGCCGTCACCCAGACCGAGCAGCGCGGCCAGACCGCGGTCGGTCCCCGGGAGCCGGGCCAGGATCCAGCCGTAGACGGGGAAGGTCAGACCGGCGATCGTCCCGGCCCACCACACCAGGGTCACGATGGCGGCGGCCAGCGAGAGCGGGAAGGCGATGATGCCGTACAGCAGGTCGAGCCAGGACTGCCCGCTGGCCAGCGGGTTCATCAGGCGGCGGAACCAGCCGGCCCCGGACGGGACGGCGGTGTAGGAGGGGCGGGCGACGGAGCGGCCGAGGACCTCCGGCAGCGCGACCCGTTCGACGTCGCTCAGGCCCCTGGCCATGGCGGCGGCGCCGGCCAGGATGGGCAGGCCGACGAACGCGACCGCGCCGCCCACCCCGGCCGCGATCCCGGTCACGGCGACGGCGAAGTGAAGCACGGCCACGGGCAGGCCGAGCAGGGCGTAGCGGGTGTCGGTGGCCAGACGGCGCCGGAGGGAGGTCATGCGAGGAACGCTACGGACTCGCCCCCCGCCGCCACGAGCCTGCCCACGGCACGTTCGAAGGTAGGGTGCGCCCTACCTGAAGCGCCGCGTGACCCAGCGGCGGGTCCAGCGGCCCAACCCGAAGCCGTGCGTGATCCTTTGGTGGGGTGGGACTAGCCGAAGCCGCGGGCGGCGCGGTCGTGGCGGAAGGCGTGCAGGCGGGTGAAGTCGAGGTCGAAGGCGGAGACGGGCGCGTCGGGCGGGCCGGTGAAGAAGCCGGTGTGCGTCTGGGGGCAGGGGTTGGCGAAGCCCGTGACGCCCGCGCACGGATGCCCCTGGTACGTGGTCTCGTGGTGCCAGTCGCTGACCGCCACGTACGTCATGAACTCGTACGCCCGCGCCACGCTCATGTGCTGCCACAACTCCCTCGCCGGAGCGGGGCCGGACCACCGGGTGAGGGAGAAGGCGGGCACGAGGACCGCGTCGAAGGCGTCGTGGCCGGACAGGGCGGCCGAATACCACAGGTCGGCGCAGAGTAAGACGTGCAGGCGGCGCCCGGCCAGCTCGAACCCGGCGCTCGGCAGACCGGGCCGCACGCCGTTGCGCAGCTCCAGCCCGTACGGATGCACCTTGTCGTACTCCAGCAGCAGCCGGCCTCCCGAGTCGAACACCGCGCCCCTGTTGACGGGACCGTCGTAGTGGGAGCCACCCACGACGGCGGCCCCCGAGCCCTCGGCCAGAGCGCGCACCCTGGCCAGGTAGTCGGCGCGGGGCAGGCTGGAGCCGGCCAGCTCGGGCAGCAGCACGACATCGCCAGTGGGGTCGCCGGCGGGGGAGGGGAGCAGGTCCTCGATGGCGTCGAAGTTGGCGTGGCCGTCGGGGGACCAGTGCGGGGGTTGAACCAGGATGATCTTCATGAGGCCCGGCTACCGGGGCACGGCGAGGCGGAGGGGGGTCAGGTCCTCGATGTGGACCGGCTCCTGGCAGGCCGCGCACACCGTGACCGGCTCCAGCACCGCCCCGCAACTGTGCTCCCAGACCGCGGGCGGCTCGCCCTCGGTGACGTAACGGTCGCCCCAGGACATGAGCGTCAGCAGCACCGCGTTGAGCGCCTGGCCCGACTCGGTCAGCACGTACTCGTGACGCGGCGGATGCGTCTCGTACAGGCGGCGCTCCAGCAGTCCTGTCTCCTCCAGCTTGCGCAGCCGGGTGGTGAGGATGTCGCGGCTGGCGCCGGTGTTGCGGGCGATCTGGTCGAAGCGCCGCACGCCCAGGAAGATCTCCCGCAGGGCGAGCAGGCTCCACCGTTCGCCGACGACCGCCAGCGCGTTGGCGATCGAGCATTCCCTGGGCATGAGGGCGCCTCCTACTACACAGTCCGGATTTCCAACTTACCGGCTGCCGGGGATCGCGGCGAGCAGCTCGCGGGTGTAGTCGTCCGAGGGACGGTCGAAGATCTCCTCGGTGGCGCCGCTCTCCACGATCCGCCCGCCGCGCATGACGTGCACCGCGTGGGAGATCATCCGTACCACGGCCAGGTCGTGGCTGATGAACAGGTACGTCAGCCCCAGCTCGCGCTGCAGCCCGGCGAGCAGCTCCAGGATCTGCGCCTGCACCAGCACGTCCAGCGCGGAGACGGCCTCGTCGAGCACGACCAGCTCGGGCGACAGGGCCAGCGCGCGGGCGATGGCCACCCGCTGGCGCTGGCCGCCGGACAGCTCGTGCGGCAGCCGCTCGCCCATCGACGCGGGCAGCGACACCTTCTCCAGCAGCTCGGCCGCCGTCCGCCTGCGCTCGGCCGCGGTGCCGACGCCGTGCACGCGCAGCGGCTCGGTGATCGACTTCTCGACGGTGTAGCGGGGGTCGAGGGAGGCGTACGGGTTCTGGAACACCGGCTGCACCCGCCGGCGGAAGGCGAACAGCTCCTGGCGGCCCAGCCCGGCGGTGTCCGTGCCGTCGAAGCGGATGCTGCCCGAGGTCGGCTCGTCCAGGCCGAGCAGCAGGTTCGCGGTCGTCGACTTGCCCGAGCCCGATTCGCCCACGATCGAGACGGTACGGCCCCGGGGCACGGTGAACGACACCCCGTCCACCGCCGTGAACTCCTCGCCGGTGCCCCGGACGGGGAACACCTTGCGCAGGTCCTCCACCACGACCAGGTCCCCGGTCTGCGCGGGCGGCTCGGCGACGCGGACCGATGACAGGCTGGGCACGGCCTTCAGCAGCCGCCGGGTGTAGTCGTGACCGGGATCGGCGAGGATGCCGGCCGCGGGCCCGGTCTCCACGATCTCCCCCTGGTACATGACCGCCACCACGTCGGCCCGCTCGGCCGCCAGCGCCAGATCGTGCGTGATGAGGAAGACCGCCGTGCCCATCTCGGCGGTGAGCTGCTCCAACTGGTCGAGGATGCGCCGCTGCACGGTCACGTCCAGGGCGGAGGTCGGCTCGTCGGCGATGAGCAGCTTCGGCCGGCAGGCCAGCCCCATGGCGATCAGCGCGCGCTGCCGCATGCCGCCGGAGAACTCGTGCGGGTACTGCGCCAGCCGCCGCTCCGGGTCGGGGATGCCGACCATGTCGAGCAGCTCCACCACGCGGGCGCGCGCGGCCCTGCCCGTGGCGACCCCGTGCACCTCCAGGGCCTCGGCGATCTGGTCGCCGATGCGCATGAGCGGGTTGAGGTTCGACATCGGGTCCTGCGGCACCAGGCCGATGCCCGCGCCGCGGATGGCGGTCATCTCGCGCTGGCTCGCCTTGGCCAGGTCCCGGCCGTCGAACAGCACCTGGCCGCCGGTGATCCGGCCGTTGCCGGGCAGCAGCCGGTTGACCGCCGCCGCCGTGGTCGACTTGCCGGAGCCGGACTCGCCGACCACCGCGACGGTCTGGCCGGGCAGGATCTCCATCGAGACGTTCCTGACGACGGTGACGTCCTGCCTGCGGGTGCGGAAGGCGACCGACAGGTCGCGGATCTCCAGGAGCGGGCTCATACGGTCCTCGATCGGTGGGAGACGGCCTGCAGCAGGTCGGCCCAGAGGGCGTCGGTCGGCGTCGGCGGGCCCTCGGTGAGCAGGCGGTTGGAGGCCAGCGCCAGCGTGATGTCACGGCCGGGCACGAAGCCGACCGCGCAGCCCACGTAGCCGGGGTGGCCGAGCACGGTGACGGTCTCGCCGGCCAGCTCCAGCGCGTACCGGCGAAAGCCCAGCGCCTGCTCCTGGTCGGGGCCGGGGGCGAAGAACTCCCGTGCCACCGAGGGCCGCCACAGGTGGTCGTAGTCCTCGTACCTGGACAGCGCGGCCCCGTACTTGAGCAGGTCGGGCACGGTCGAGAACAGGCCCGCGTGGCCGGAGACGCCGTCCAGGGCGTGGAAGGCGTTGCCGTCGGCGACCTGCCCGATCACCGGCTCCGCGCGCCAGCGGGCGAAGTCGGTGCTGCGGTAGGGGACCGGGTAGGGCCGGCCGGTGTCCAGCATGGTCATCTCGACCCGGTCGTCGAGCGCGCTCATGGCCGCCTCCGAGCCGGCCGGGCGGGCGTACGTGGTCGAGGTGAGGCCGAGCGGCCGGGTGACCAGCTCGGCCAGCGCCCGGTCCAGCCGCAGCCCGGTGACGGCCGCGACGATCCGGCCCAGCAGGACGAAGCCCAGGTCGGAGTAGTGGCGGGCGCGGCCTGGCCGGTAGCGGGGCGGCGGCAGCTCCGGCGCGATGTAGAGCGGCCACCACTCCCACAGCCCGCCCCGGTGCAGCAGCAGGTCCCGCACGGTGATCGCCTCGTACGACCGCGGCAGGTACGCGCTCAGCGGCGCGTCCAGGTCCACCAGCCGGTCCGACACCAGCCGCATGAGCATCGTGGTCGTGGCCATGACCTTGGTGACGGAGGCGAGGTCGTGGTACGTCTCCGGGGTCATCAGGTCCACCCCCGTGAGGTCGTCGGGGCGCACGGTGCGGTACCCGGCGTACTCGTCGAGGTCGAACCACGGCGTACGGGCCGCCATGACCAGCCCAGGCGGCGGCGTGTGCTCGGGCTTCGTGCCCTCGGGCGCCGTCATCGGGCCGGCACCAGCGCCAGCGTCAGAGACCGCGGCGGCTCGGCGAGCGGCGCGGGCAGGACCAGCGGGCCGGTGCCGGGCGTCAGCGTGCCGAGGACGCGGGGCCCGGTGGCTCCCGTCCCGCCGGGCGCGGTGCCCGGCAGCCCGTGCGCGCTCAGCCAGCCGATCAGCGCGAACGCGATCGCCTCCTTGTCGTCGGAGGGCGCGCCGAACTCGTCGGACGGGGCCACCCGCACGCCGGTCACCGCAGCAAGCAGCCCGTCCATGATCACGGGGTTGCGGCAACCGCCGCCGGAGACGACCAGCGTGCCCACCCCTGCGGCCCGCACGTCCGCGGCGACCGTGCGCACGGTCAGCTCGGTCAGCGTCGTCACCAGGCCGGCGTCGTCGGCGGCCGAGCCGGACCTGGCCACCGCCGCGTCCAGGTAGCCCAGGTGGAACAGCTCCTTGCCGGTGCTCTTCGGCGCCGGCAGCCGGTAGTACGGCTCGTCCAGCAGCTCCGCCAGCAGCCGCTCGTCCACCCGGCCTGAGGCCGCGATGCGCCCGCCCTCGTCGAAGCCGCGCGGGTTCAGGCCCCTGCTCGTCACCACGGCGTCGATCAGCGCGTTGGCCGGGCCGATGTCGTACGCGTGCAGCGAGCCGTCGCGGACCACGGTCATGTTCGAGATGCCGCCCAGGTTGAGCGCTCCCGCGCCGCCCTCGTGCCCGCCGAGCAGCAGCCCGTCCAGCACCGACACCAGCGGCGCGCCGTGCCCGCCGGCCGTGATGTCCCTGATCCTGACGTCGGACAGCACCGGCGCGCCGGTGCGCTCGGCGATCCAGGCGGGCTGGCCGATCTGCAGCGTGCCGAGCGCGTGCGTGCCCTCGACCCAGTGGTAGACGGTCTGCCCGTGGGAGACGATCAGATCGACCGGCCCACCCTGGGCGATGGCCTGCGCCGCGGCCTGCGCGAAGCTCTGCCCGATGAGCGTGTCCAGCTCGCACACCTCGGCCAGCGTCGTCGGTGCGGGCGGCAGCGCCGCGATCAGCCGCGCCCGCAGCTCGTCCGGGTACGGGGTGCTCGCCGTATGCCCGACCCGGCCTTCGAGCACGCTCCCGACGAGCTCGAAGTCCACCACGGCCACGTCGATCCCGTCGTGCGAGGTGCCGGAGATCATCCCGAGTACTCTCATGCCCGCTCCCCGAACGCCGTCCCGAGCTGCCGCCCCATCCGCTGGCCCAGCCGCCGTACCGTCATGCCCGCTCCCCGAGTGCCGTGCGCAGCCGTCCGCCGGCCCGTTCCAGCCGCGCCGCCGCGTCCTGCGGCGACAGGTCGAAGCGCGAGGCCACGACCGCCTGTTTGACGTTGAAGCCGTTGGCGTCCAGCGCCGCCAGCGCCTCCTCGCGTCCCGCTCCCGTGATCGTGCGCACCATGCTCACGGCCCGCTCGCGCAGCTTGCCGTTGCTCGCCTTCACGTCGACCATGAGGTTCCCGTACGTCTTGCCGAGCCGCACCATCACGATCGTCGAGAACATGTTGAGCACGAGCTTCTGCGCCGTGCCCGCCTTGAGCCTGGTCGAGCCGCTGATCACCTCGGGCCCGACGAGCACCTCGATCGCGTGCTCGGCCGCCTGACCGAGCGGCGAGCCCGCGTTGCACGACAGCCCCACGGTCAGGGCGCCCAGCGCGCGGGCCCGCCGCACGGCGGCCAGCACGTACGGCGTCCGCCCGCTGGAGGCGATGCCCACCACGGTGTCCAGGGGCCCGATCCCGGCCGCGTCCACGGCCACCGCCCCCGCCTCCTCGTCGTCCTCGGCCCCCTCGCAAGGGGAGACGATCGCGCTCTCGCCGCCCGCGATGATCGCGAAGACCTGCTCGGGCGGCGTCGAGAACGTCGGCGGGCACTCCGAGGCGTCCAGCACGCCTAGCCGCCCCGGGGTGCCGGCGCCCACGTAGACGAGCCGGCCTCCGGTCTCCATGCGCGCGGCCGCCGCCTCGATGGCCGCGGTGATGCTCGGCAGCGCCGCGGCGACCGCGGCGGGCACCGTGGTGTCGGCCGCGTTCATGGTCGCCGCCAATTCGCCGACGCTCATCACATCGATGCCGGCGAAGCGCGGATCGGCCGACTCCGTCGTCAGTTCTGAGAGGTTCACCGCTTCCCTCGGTTCCGGGGGTCGAGTGTGTCGCGCAGGCCGTCGCCGAGCAGGTTGAGACCCACCACGAGCAGCACGACGACCGCGCCGGGCGCGATCAGGGTCCAGGGGGCCACGAACACCAGGCTGCGCGCCTCGAAGATCATCGAGCCGAGCGACGGTGCCGGCGGCGGGGTGCCCAGGCCCAGGAAGCTCAGCGACGCCTCGGTCAGCACCGCCCACGACAGCGACAGCGCGACCTGGATGACGATGATCGAGGTGATGTTCGGCAGCACGTGACGCAGCATGATCTGCCAGCGGCTCAGGCCGGTGGACACGGCCGCCTTCACGTACTCGATCTCCCTGAGCGAGAGCACGGGCCCGCGGGTGACCCGGATGAAGATGGGGACGTAGACGATGGCGATGGCCACGGCGATCGTGAACCAGTTGCGGTCCAGCACCGAGGCCAGCGACAGCGCCAGCAGCAGCGGCGGGAAGGCGAACAGCACGTTCGTCACCCCGCCGATGGCGCCGTCGGCCAGGCCCCGGTAGAAGCCGGACACGAGCCCGCCCAGCGTGCCGACGACGGTCGCGAACGCCACCGCGACCACCGCGATCAGCGCCGAGTTGCCCACGCCCGCCGCCACCCTGGAGAAGACGTCGCGGCCGAACTGGTCGGTGCCGAACAGGTGCTCGCCGGACGGCGCGAGGAAGCGCGCCGGCGGATGCTGCGCGATCGGGTCGTAGGGCAGCAGCCCCAGGTACGACAGCACCGCCACCACGGCCAGCAGCGCCAGGATCACCACGCCGGCCAGCCCCACGGGGCTGCGCCGCAGCAGGGCGCTCACGAGGCCCTCACCCGGGGGTCGATCAGCCGGTAGAGCCCGTCGGTCAGCAGGTTGACCAGCACGAACGCCAGCGCGATCACCAGCACCGTGCTCTGCACGACCGCGTACTCCTTCTGCTGGATCCCCAGCAGCACCTGCCGCCCGATCCCGGGGACGGAGAAGATCTGCTCGACCACGACGGCCCCGCCCAGCAGGTAGCCGAACTGCAGCCCGGTCATGGTCACGATCGGCACGAGCGCGTTGCCCAGCACGTGCCTGATCTGCAGCCGCCGCTCCGGCACGCCCTTGGCACGGGCGGTGCGCACGAAGTCGTTCGAGCGCACCTCCAGCACCGCCGTACGGGTGGTGCGCAGGATGGGCGCGGCGATGCCGAAGCCCAGCACGAGGGAGGGCAGCAGCATCTGCCGCAGGTTGAGCAGCGGGTCGTCGACGAAGGCGGCGAAGCCCTGCCCGTTGGGGTTGAACCCGAACGACGCCGCGAAGACCGACAGCAGCGTCGTGGCCAGCAGGAACGCCGGGATCGACAGGCCGGCCAGGCTCACCACCTGGCCGGCGGCGTCGCGGACGGAGTTCGTCCGCGAGGCCGCCAGCATGCCCAGCGGCACCCCGATGAGCAGCGCCAGCACGATCGAGAACACCGCCAGCTCGAACGTCACCGGCAGCGAGTGCAGCGTCAGCTCCAGCACGCTCTGCTGCGAGCGGGCCGAGTAGCCGAAGTTGCCGGTGAACATGTTGCCCAGCCACGAGAAGAACTGGGTGACCAGCGACTGGTCCAGGCCGTAGTACTGCTCCAGGGCCTGCCGCTGGGCCGGGGTGAGCGCGGCGGCCTCGGTGCCGAGACCGGCCGTGATCTGGTCGCCGGGGATCGCCCTGAGCATGACGAAGACGAACACGGCCACCCCGAACAGGATGCCCAGCGTCTCGGCCACGCGCCGCAGGACGCGGTTGCGCAGGATCGTCATCCGACCGAGGTGGTCCGCAGGTACTGCAGCGAGCCGCTGGCCATCGGGACGAAGCCCTGCACGCCGGAGGTCGTGGCGGTGTAGGTGTAGCCGGCGAACAGCCAGATCCAGGCGGCGTTGTCCTCCAGCGCGGCGCCGACCTTCTCGTAGATGGCCTTGCGCTCGGCCTGGTCGGTCGTCGCCTTGCCCTGCGCGAACAGCTCGTCCAGCTCGGGGGAGCTGTAGCCGGCGACCTTGTTCAGGTTGCCCTTGCTGGTGAAGTAGCGGCCGTAGGAGCCGTCGGGGTCGGGGCGCCCGCCGTTGAGCGCCACGGCCGCGTCGAAGTCGGCCGCCACCCAGCGGTCCACGAACGCGCCGGACTCCAGCACCTCCAGGTCCAGGGTGATCTTCGCCTCGGCGAGCTGGGCCTTGAGGTTCTGCGCCTCGTTGACGGAGGTGGCGTACTCGCCCTGGGAGACGATGGTCTTGATCGTCACGCCGCCGGGCTTGCCGGCCTTGGTGAGGTACTCGGCCGCCTTGGCCAGGTCGCGGGCCGGGCAGGGGCGCTTGTTCGGGTCCGACTTGAACGCCGGGGCGGTGATCGGTCCTGTCACCTCGCCCTCGCCGAGCGCCGCGGTGTCGAGCACCTGCTTGCGGTCGATCGCGCACTGGACGGCCAGGCGCACGTTGACGTCCTTGAGGTCGCCGTGCTGCGCGTTGAGCTGGAGCACGTGGTAGTTGAGCTGCGGCGTCTTGGCCACCTGGATCGTGCCGCCGCCGGCCGCGGTCTGCGCGACGAGCGGGTCGTTGAAGACCGCGAGCTGCACGTTGCCCGACTGCATGGCCGACACGATGGACGACTCGTCGGGGATCACCCGGAACTCGACCGAGGCGAGCTTGGGCTTCTCGGCGCCCCAGTACTTGTCGTTCCTGGTCAGCGTGATCGACTGGCTCGGCACGCGCTTGCCCAGCGTGAACGGGCCGGTGCCGTTGGGCGTGGCGTTGAGCTTCTCCTCGGTGTCGTCGGAGGAGAGGATCGCCAGGTTGACGGTGGCCAGGTTGGCGGGCAGCGCCGCGTCGGGGCCGCTCAGCCCCAGCTCGACCGTGTCGGGGCCGCTCGCCTTGACCGACGTGACCGAGGCGAGCGAGGCGCGGGCCACGGCCGCGGTCTTCTCGTCCATGATCTTGTCGAGGGAGTCCTTGACGTCCTTGGAGTCGAACGCGCTGCCGTCGGCGAACGTCACGCCCTGGCGCAGCTTGAGCGTCAGCTTCTTGCCGTCGTCGGAGGTCTCCCAGGACTCGGCCAGGCCGGGGACGACGTTGAGGTCCTTGTCGAACTCGGTCAGCGTGCCGTAGAGGTTCTGCAGCACGTTGACGGCCTGGAACTGGGTGGCCTTCCAGGGGAAGAGCGTGTCGGGGTCGGAGGTCACGCCGACGACGAGCGCGCCGCCCGGCGCTCCGGTGCCGGACGCGGTGCCGGAGGGTGCGCCCGAGGAGGACGAGCAGGCGGTGAGGGCGAGGGACAGCGCAGCGGCGATGCCGACCGCGGAGATGGCGCCACGGGGCATATGGTCTCCTCAGAACAGTAGGTCATAAAATTACGCAGACCATACCATCGAGGTACTTTCTTTCCAGCATGGGGTGATGATGGCGGAGGACGCCGAGACGCTGCTGATCCGCATCCGCGCGGCCATGCCGGCCCTGCGGCCGTCGGAGCGGCGGATCGCCGGTGAGTTCACCGGAGATCCGGCCGCAGCGGCGAACCTGTCCATCGCGCAACTGGCCGCCCGCTGCGAGACCTCGACCACCTCCGTGGTGCGTTTCTACCAGCGCATGGGCTACGCCCACTACAAGGACTTCAGGATCGACCTGACCAGGGCGGTGGCCAGGGAGGAGATCGCCCGCAGGGAGGCGGGGCCGAACGTGCCCGAGGCGTCGGGCGACATCGACAGGAACGACAGCCTGGAGGGCATCGTCTCCAAGGTCGCCATGAACGAGACGCTCTCCATCGCCGACACGGCCCGCTCGCTGGACATGGACGCGCTGGGCCGGGCGGTGGCGCTGCTGCTGGCCGCGCGCAGGATCGACAGCTTCGGCGTGGGGGCGAGCGCGCTGGTGGGGCTCGACCTGCAGCAGAAGCTGTCACGTATCGGACGGACCGCGCTCAACTGGCACGACGCGCACTCCGCCTGGACCTCGGCCGCCACGCTCTCCGCCGGCTGTGTGGCGGTGGCCGTCTCGCACAGCGGTGCCACCGTGGACACCGTCGAGTTCCTCGCCATCGCCCGCAGGTCGGGGGCCGCGACGGTGGCGATCACGAACTTCCACGACTCGCCGCTGGCCCGTGCGGCCGACGTGACGCTCACGACGGCCGCGCGGGAGACCAAGTTCCGCTCGGGCGCGCTGGGCAGCCGCATCGCCCAGCTCATGGTGGTGGACTGCCTGTTCACCGGTGTCGCGCAGGCCTCCTACGACGAGTCGATGCGGGCGCTGCGCGACACGTACGCGGTGGTGCACGACCGCGTCGTCAAGCGCGTCTGAGCGGGTCCGAGCCGGTCGCCGCGTCGTCAGGCGCGTCCGAGCTGGTCGGACGCGCTGTGAAGACGCGCTGTGAAGACGCGCTGTGAAGACGCGCTGTTAAGACGCGCTGTGAAGACGCGCTGTGAAGACGCGCTGTGAAGACGCGCTGTGAAGACGCGCTGTTAAGACGCGCTGTGAAGACGCGCTGTGAAGACGCGCTGTTAAGACGCGCCGTGAACCCGTCCGGCCGAACGCGCCGTCAGTTCGCGCGCTCGACGGTCTCGCAGTCGACGCTCACCGGGTCGAGCGCGGCGCGGTCGGCGAAGGCCGTGTCGCCGATGCCGTCGCCGCAGAACGACAGCTGGTCCGCCGCCTGGTCGCGCAGGTCGAGCACGTCGTCGCCGAGCCCGCCCGACAGCGAGTCACGCCCGTTGCCGCCGGTGAGCCTGTTGGCGAAGCGGTCGCCGGTCAGGTTGTCGGCGGCGGAACTGCCGATGAGGTTCTCGGTCTGGACGTTGTCCTGGTCGGCGGGCCTGCTCGCGGTGGCGTCGCGGCCGTCGTTGGCCTGGCCGTCCAGGGCCACCCGCACGCCGGTGCTGCCCGTGGGGCCGGTGGCGGGCACGCCCTGGTAGGTCGCGGTGTCCACGCCCGCGCCGCCCACGTACATGATCCGGCTGTTCAGGTTGCCCTCGGAGCGGCTGGGCCGGAACAGGTCGTCGCCGGCGTCGCCCTCGACGGTGCCGATCAGCGGCACGAGCGAGGTGAACGTGTCGGCGCCGGTGCCGAGCCGGGCGCCGATCCGGCTGATGCCGACCGAGCACCGCACGGTCGTGGCGTCGCCGGGAGCCTGGACGCAGCCGGGCCCGGGGACGATGGAGACCGAGTCGTTGATCCGCACCGCGTCGGTGCCGGACTCCAGCATGATCAGGACGTTGTTGGCGTCGGCCGAGCCCACGTAGTCGAGCTGCAGGAAGCCGCCGGTGACCACGCGTACGGACGCGGACGAGGTGCCGGCCGAGGAGCCGGCTTGGGCGCCGGCCTGGGCCTGTGCGGTGACGGGTGTCGCCGCGAGCGCGGCGGCGGCGAGGCCGCCGAGCAGGGGCAGGGCTAACGCGCTGCGCTTGAGCACGCGCATGGTTCCTCCTTCAGGAGCGGGTGAATCGTTGACGGCTCCATGGTGGGACGGAACTAAGTTCTGCTCTGCGTACTGGTGCACCGACGATCTGTCTTCCTCGTGACACCGCCGGCCGCTCCCCAAGGCGCAATGCCGATATTTCGGACATGGAAGAATCTGCGGAATGCTGAACCGGATCCTGGCTCTGGCCACCGTCCTCGCACTCGCCGCGGCGGGGTGCGGAATGTCGCCCGCGAACGAGGCCGCGCCGCCGTCCCCATCCGCGGCTTCGCGGTCGAGCGCGCCGGCCACCGGCACGCCGTCCAGCGCCGCCCCGTCGAGCGCGGAGCCGTCGCCGGACGCCCGGCCGGCCCTCGCCGAGACCCGCAGCACCATGACCGAGAGTCTCAAGCTGGAGGTCGTCGGGCTCAACCGGGTCAAGGGCAAGCACCTGGTGGTGCGGCTCCGCCTGTCCAACACCGGGACGAAGGACCTGCCGTGGACCGGCGAGATGGGCGACCAGACCCGCCCGCTCGGCCAGATCAAGTGGGCCTCCGGCATCGGCGTGCTGGACGCGGCGGCCCACACGTGGCTGCTGCCGTACCAGCCGGCGGACTCTCCCTGCCTGTGCAGCGACCAGGATCGTGACGGGCTCGGCTACTTCATCGACCCCGGCGAGTCGATCACCGTGTACGCGGTGCTGCCCGCCCCGTCCGGCAACCCCGCCACGGCCACCGTCGTCACCCCGGCGGGCCCGCCCATGCTGGACGTGCCGATCAGCGACGAGCCCCCGGCCGGTGACTTCCCCGACCCCGACGCCGAGCCCGTCACTCCGGTCACCCGGCGGATCTCGGTGCCGTCGGAGTCGCTGGACAAGTCCGATGAGACCGCGGACGACGGCACCGACCTCCACGTCAACCTCTCCTCCGACGTGCTGTTCGCCGTGAACAAGGCCACGCTCACCGGCCGGGCCAAGGCCGTGCTCGCCCGTACGGCCAAGCTCGTCGACTCCTCGCCGGACGCCGCCGTGAGGGTCGAGGGCCACGCCGACTCCTCGGGCACCGACGCCATCAACGACCCGCTCTCCGAACGCCGCGCCCTGGCCGTGCGGCGGGCGCTGACCGGGCTGGTGACCCGCGAGGGCGTGCGCTTCCAGTCCCGCGGCTACGGCTCGCACCGCCCCCTGTACGACAACGGCACCGAGGAGGGCAAGCGCCGCAACCGCCGCGTGACCGTCAGCTTCGCCAAGCCCAAGCCCCGGCCCGCGGGAGAGGCCGGTGACCTCGTCAGGACGGTCGCGCCGGAGCCGGGCGAGCTCAAGGCGACCGGCCAGGCCAAGGGACAGCCCATCTCGATGGAGGTCGCCGGGCTGCGCCGGCTGCCGGGCGGCCTGGGCCTGCTGACGTACACGATCACCAACGAGGGCTCGGCCGAGGTCTGGTACAACGACCTGCACCACGCACAGGACTGGGAGAGCTACACGTTCCAGGCGGCGAGCAACGTCCGGCTGACGGACCCCGGCGCGCGCCGTCAGTACCTGCCCGGCCGCCTCCAGGTGCCCGACGGCGACCGCGTGCGCAACCACTGCGCCTGCACTGACGTCTCCGGCGTCCGTCTCAGCACCGAGAAGTACGCACCGGGGCAGACCCGTACGTTCTGGAGCCTGTTCGCGCTGCCCGACGACGCCACGACCCTCCAGGCCCGCATCGCCTCGTTCCCCCGCCTCGACGTGCCCGTCCAGTGATCCCCGCCACGTGACCTCGACGCCACGTGATCTCGATGCGCGGCCCCAGGCTCACAGCCCGGATTCACCTGGGGTTCACTGGCCCGCTCTACCTTGTGGGGCCATGAGCTGGAGGTACCGGGCCAACGCCACACTTGAGGGCCTGACGGGATACACACTGAAGCGGCGGCTGAGCAAGGAGCCGCCGAAACCGCCGCCGCCGCCGAAGGTGCCGCTGGAGCTGCGGCGGCTGCCCGGCGACGCGGTACGGCCGCCCGTCGACCCCGGGCACGACCGGTTGCTGCGCGAGCCCGTCTTCCTGCTGTCGTCGGTACGCTCCGGCTCAACCTTGCTGCGCGTCATGCTCGACAGCCACTCCCGGGTGCACTCGCCGATCGAGACGCACTTCCGCCGGGTGAGCGTGGGCCTCGGCACCGACCCCGTACGCCAGGCCATGGAGCTGCTCGGTCACACCCACAGCGATCTCGAACACCTGGTCTGGGACCGGCTGCTGCACCGGGAGCTGACCCGCAGTGGCAAGCCGGTCCTGGTCGAGAAGACACCCAGCAACGTCTTCGCCTGGCGGCGCATCTCGGCCTGCTGGCCGGACGCGCGCTTCGTCTTCCTGCTGCGCCACCCGATGTCGATCGTGCAGTCCTGGCACGAGGCCGACCCGGACAAGCGGCCCATGGAGGAGGCCGTGCCGCGCACGCTGGCGTACATGACCTACCTGGAGGAGGCCAGGACCCACCTGGAGGGCCTGACCGTGCGTTACGAGGAGCTGGTCGCCGATCCCGAAGGGCAGTCGCGCCGGCTCTGCCTGTTCCTCGGCCTGGAGTACGAGCCCGCCATGCTCGACTACGGCAAGCAGGACCACGGCGGCTTCGTCAAGGGCATCGGCGACTGGCGCGACAAGATCCGCGCCGGCACCGTCGTCGCCGGCCGGCCCCTGCCCACGCCCGCGGAGATCCCCGCCGAGCTGCACGACATCTGCCGTCGATGGGACTATCTGCCGTGACAGCCGGCTCACCCCGGCGGTCACGAGGGTGTGACAGAGTTCGCCTGCGATTTGCCCGCCATTCGCCATGCCCTCCGATATGTTGCCCTTCGTGATCAACAGGCCCTCGCGCCGAGCCTTATTCGCCGGTACTCTCGCCGGCCTCGCCCTGCCCGCGGCCACGGCCGCGGGCGCCGAGGCCACCGCCCGCCGCGGCACCCTGCCCGCGCGGCCGAACATCCTGCTCATCCTGGCCGACGACCTGGGATGGGGGGAGATCGGCAGCAACGGGCAGCGCTCCATCAGCACCCCCAACCTGGACCGGCTGGCGGCCGAGGGCGTGCAGTTCAAGACCGCGTACTCGGGCGCGCCGCTCTGCGCGCCGTCGCGGTGCGCACTGCTCACCGGGCTGCACGCCGGCCACAGCACCGTGCGGGAGAACCCGGAGGGCGGGCGGCAGCACGCGCTCACCGACGCCGACCTCACCTTCGCCGAGGTGCTGCGGCTGTCCGGCTACCGTACGGCGTGCATCGGCAAGTGGGGTTTCGGACCCGAGGAGCCGGACCAGCAATCCCACCCCAACGTGCGCGGTTTCGACGAGTTCTACGGCTACATCGAGCACGTCCACGCCCACCAGTACTTTCCCGCCTACCTGTGGCACAACGGCAAGAAGGTGCACCTCGGCGGCCGGTCGTACGCGCCGCACCTGTTCCGCGAGCGCGCGGTCGAGTTCATCGGGCAGGACGACGACCGGCCCTTTCTGCTGTACTTCGCCAGCAACCTGCCGCACGCGCCGAGCGCGATCCCCGGCGACGCCGGCCGGTACGAGAACCGGCCGTGGAGCGCCGCGAACCGCCGCCACGCCGCCCAGGTCGCCCGGCTCGACACCGACGTCGCCGCGCTCGTCAGGGCACTGCGCGACGCCGGGGTGGCCGAACGCACGCTCGTGCTGTTCACCAGCGACAACGGCCCGCACAGCGAGAAGGGCGTGACGCCAGAGCTGTTCGACTCCAACGGCCCCTTCCGCGGCGACAAGCGCGACGTGTACGAGGGCGGCATCCGCGTCCCGATGATCGCCTGGTCGCCGGGCCTGGAGCCGCGGGTGGAGCGGCAGCCGGTGGCGTTCTGGGACGTGCTGCCCACGCTGGCGGACCTGGCCAGGGCGCCCCTGCCCGCCCACGTGGACGGCATCTCCTTCACCGGCCTGCTCACGGGCGCGGGCGCTCCACGGCACCGCCACCTGGTGTGGAACCGGCCGCGCAAGGCCCAGGCCATGCGGCGCGGCAGGTGGAAGGTGGTCAGGTTCAACCCGCACATCGCCGGGGCCGGGCCACGGGGCCGCGTCGAGCTGTACGACCTGAACGCCGACCCCGGCGAGCGCCGCGACCTGTCCGCCAGGCGGCCCGAGCTGACCAAGGAGCTGCTGGCCGAGCTCGACCGCTCGATCGGGGCCGACCCGCGCACCCCGTACGGGCTGCGGACCGAGCTCACCGAGGACCGGCTCGTGGTCACCCTCCACAACGGCTCCGCCGAGCCCTGGCGGAACGTCCGCCTCGGCCTGGACCGGCCGCGGCGGGCGCGGGCGCACTCGGTCGCTCGGGTGGACCCGGGCACGGCCGTCTCGGTCGGCTTCCCCCTGCCGTCCTCCGGCCGGATCACCGCCCGGGCCGCCTTCGACGCCGGCGGCAGGTCGCACGTCTTCCGCCACGTCCACCGGAACGTGAAGCTGGACGAGAGCGCCCTCGACTGAACCTCGACTGAACCGCGACCGACCCACAACCGCCCCGCCCCGCCAACGCCCCGCCACCGCACGGCGGCCGCGCAGGCCGCCGTGGCCTGGCGGCTACGCCACTCTAGTGACGAACAGTGATGACATCGCTACGGAATGTTGACATTCTGATGAGGAGGCCATTGCCGGCGAGGAGAGGAACGCATGAACCTGATCACCCGAGCGGAATGGAACGCCAGGAAGCCGACCGCGGGCTACGTCCGCCTGTCCGCCACCAGGGGAGTGAAGATCCACTACACCGGCGGCGCGGTGCCCGCCGACCTGGCCGATCAGGAGAACCATGACCGCTGCGTCGACCTGGTCCAGGACATCCAGCGCATGCACATGTCGGGCGGCCGCGGCGAGAAGTACATCGACCTGGGCTACTCCATGGTCTGCTGCCCGCACGGGAACACGTTCATGGGCCGCGGCCCGCACGCCCTGCCCGCCGCCAACGGCGCCGGCCTCAACTCCGGCCACTACGCCGTCCTCGCGCTGCTCGGCGACTCGGGGCTGACCGAGCCGAACGACGACCTGCTCAACGCCCTGGTCGACGCCATCGAATACCTGCGCGAGCACGGCGACGCCGGCCGCGAGGTCAAGGGGCACAGGGACGGCTACGCCACCTCGTGCCCCGGCGACCCGCTCTACCGCTGGGTACGCGCCGGGGCCGAGCGCCCGTAGCCCCTCACCCCGGAGCCCCATCAGAGTGGACGCTGTCGGAGCAGCCGCCGTCAGAGCAGGCGGCCGACGTGGGCCAGCGCCTGCTTGAGCAGCACGCCCTGCCCGCCCGCCATCTCCTGCTGCACCATCGGCGAGGCCGCCTCCTCCGGGGTGAACCACACCAGGTCGAGCGCGTCCTGCCGGGGCCTGCAGTCACCGGCCACGGGCACGATGTAGGCCAGGGAGACGGCGTGCTGGCGCGGGTCGTGGTAGGGGGTGACGCCGGGCGTGGGGAAATACTCGGCCACGGTGAAGGGCTGCGGCGAGATGGGGATCTGCGGCAGCGCGACGGGGCCGAGGTCCTTCTCCAGATGACGCATCAGGGCGTCGCGGATCCGCTCGTGGTGCAGGACCCGTCCCGAGACCAGCGCCCGACTGACCGTGCCGTCCGACGCGATGCGCAGCAGCAGGCCGACGTGGGTGACCACCCCGGTGTCGTCGACCCGCACCGGCACGGCGTCGATGTAGAGGATGGGCATGCGGCCGCGCACCGATTCCAGTTCGTCCGGTGACAGCCAAGCAGGCGTGGTTTCGGTCTTTTCGGTCATCTGCTGATCGTAAGGCCCGGGGACTCAGCGGCGTACCGCGGTCCGGCCGGGCGGCGTCCGGCTCGGCGTCCGGCCCGCCGTCCATGACGCCGCGCATACGAACAGCACGATGCCGAGGAACGGCAGATAGTCGACGATCTTGCGTTTCATCCGAGGTCACGCTCCGCTCTCCGCTTCGCCAGCCGCCTGCGTTGCGGCTGGACGGTGTACTTGGGATCGTTCGCCGACTCCATCCCGGCCTGGAAGATCGCGAACCTGGTGCACGCCGACCCGGCCAGCAGCGCGGCGCCAGCCGCCACGGCCGCGATCCTGCTGCGCCGCCCCAGCGTGACCCCCGCCACCGCGCCGGCCACCGACAGCGCCTCGCCCAGCCGCAGCAGCCGGCTGCGCTTCAGCGGCTCGGCCAGCGCTCCGAGCCGCCGTTCCATGC
>NZ_BAAAMU010000109.1:0-33901 GCF_039529435.1 Nonomuraea maheshkhaliensis | reverse complement strand
CTTCGCCCGCGCGGAGGCGGCCCGGCTGGAGGAGCTGCGGCTGGGGCCGCTGGAGGAGCAGGCCGAGCTGCGCCTCACGCTGGGCGAGCCGGTCGATCTCGGTGATCTGGTGGCGCTCCATCCGCTGCGTGAACGGCTGGTGGCCGCCCATATGACGGCGCTCTACCGGGGTGGGCGGCAGAGCGAGGCGCTCTCGGCGTACGGGGAGTTGCGAGGGCGGCTGTCTGAGGAGCTGGGGGTGGACCCGTCGCCCCGGCTGACGGCGTTGCACCAGGCGATCCTGCGGCAGGAGCCGGGGCTTGGGGGCGCGCCGCGTACCAATCTGCCCGCGCCGCTCACGGAGTTGATCGGGCGGGAGGAGGACCTGGCTGAGGTGGGTGCGCTGCTGGCGGGGTCCCGGCTGGTGACGCTCACGGGGCCGGGCGGTGTTGGGAAGACCCGGCTCGCCCTCGCCGCCGCCGCGAACGTCCCGGCGCCGGCCGACGGGGTGTGGCTGGTCGAACTGGCCGGAGCGGCCGACCCGGCCGAGGCCCTCGCGGCCGTGCTGGGGGTGCGTGACGACGCCGTTGCCGCACGCGGCGGCCGTGATTCCACGAACGCCGAGCGTGCGGACGAGGTCGGGAGGCGTGGCGATGCCGCGTTCCCGTTCCGGGTGCGTGGTGACGTGTCCGGTTCGATGGTGGAGCGGCTGGGTGGGGTGCTGGCGGGCAAGCGGGTGCTGATCGTGCTGGACAACTGCGAGCACCTGGTGGAGGCGGTGGCGGGGCTGGTGTCGCGGCTGCTGCGGGTGGCGCCGGGGCTGCGGGTGCTGGCCACGGGGCAGGAGCCGCTGGGGGTGACGGGCGAGCGCGTACGGGTGGTCGAGCCGCTGCCCGAGGCCGAGGCCGTGCGGTTGTTCACCGCCCGCGCTGACGTCCCGGCCGACGAGACCGTGGCGGCCGTCTGCCGCCGCCTCGACGGCATCCCGCTGGCCCTGGAGCTGGCCGCCACCCGCGTGCGGGCGCTCGGCGTACGGGAGCTGGCCGCGCGGCTCGACGACCGGTTCCGGCTGCTCAACGCCGGGATGCGGGACGCGCCCGCCCGGCAGCGCACGCTAAGGGCGATGATCGACTGGAGCTGGGAGCTGCTGGGCGACGCCGAGCGGGTGGTGCTGCGGCGGCTGTCCGTGCACGCCGACGGCTGCACGCTGGAGGCGGCCGAGGAGGTGTGCGCGGAACCCGGCGTGGACGTGCTCGACACGCTGGCCAGGCTGGTGGACCGCTCGCTCGTGGTCCGGGTCGAGGGGCCCCGCTACCGGCTGCTGGAGTCCGTGGCGGCGTACTGCGTGGAGCGGCTGCGGGTGGCGGGGGAGCACGAGCGGATCAGGGAGCGGCACGCCCGCTACTACACGGCGCTCGCGGCGCGGGCCGACCTGCGCGGGCCGGGGCAGCGGGAGTGGCTGGCCCGGCTCGACGCCGAGAGCGCCAACCTGCGCCTCGCGTTGTCGGGGGCGGAGGCGGTGCGGCTGGTCAACGCGCTGGCCTGGTACTGGATCCTGCGCGGCCGGCTCAACGAGGGCCGCCGCTCCCTGACCGCCGCCTTGCGCGCTGCCGCGTCCGGTGCCGGGGACCCGGACGGAGCTGCGGACCTGGATGGCGGCGCGGTTCGGGATCGTGAGCGGGAGGTGGCGCGGGCGTCGGTGTGGCTGGCCGGGATCGAGTTGCTGATCGGGGAGAGTGCGTCGCCCGTACGGCGGGACGGGCTCGATGCGGCGGGGGCGGCGCTGGCCGACTGGCTGCTGAGTCACGTTCGGTGGGCGTACGGCGATCAACGAGCGCACGAGGCGGCGGCGGATCGGGCGCTGGCGGCGTTCGAGGCACTGGGGGATCGGTGGGGTGTCGCGGCGGCGCTGTGCCTGCGGGCCAAGCTGGCCGTCGGGCGGGCCGATCTGGCCGCCATGGAACGCGACGGGCGGCGGGGGCTGGCGTTGTTCGAGGAGCTGGGTGACGCCTGGGGCCGGATCGAGGCCATGGACGTGCTCGACCGGGCGGCCGAGATCAGGGGCGACTACGCGGAGGTCGTCCGCCTCAGGGAGGAGGGGCTGCGGCTGGCGGAGGAGCTGGGGATCGAGGTGTCGTTCAAGCTGGCGGGGCTGGGCCGGATCGCGCTGCTGGCGGGTGACTACGGGCGGGCCGACGACTATCACGAGCGGGCCAGGGCGCTGGCGGTGGCGCAGTCGTACAAGTCGGCCGAGGAGAACGCCGTGCTCGGGCTGGCCATGAGCGCGCGGCGGCGGGGGAGGCACGAGGAGGCGGAGGCGTACCTGCTGCCGGTGCTGGACTGGTTGCGGGAGGTGAAGGGGACGCCCGGGGTGGCGTTCATCATGGCCGAGCTGGGTTTCGCGGCCGAGCAGCGCGGCGCCGGCGCGGCGGCGCTGAGCAGGCACCGCGAGGGGTACGCCGCCGCCCGGGCCACCGGCGACCCCCGCGCGGTCGCGCTCGCCCTGGAAGGGCTGGCCGGGGCTCTGTCGCTGGCCCCTGAGCGCCGTACGGCGGGGGAGCAGACGCTGGAGGCGGCCGGGCTGCTCGGGGCGGCCACGGCCATCAGGCGGGCCGCGGGGACACCACTGCCGTCCGGCGAACGACTGGACGTGGACCGGATCCTGTGCCGCCTGCGCGCCGCCCTCGGCGAGCACGTACTCGCCGGCGCGCTGGCCTCAGGGGAGCGGGAACTCGGCGATCACTTCCCAGGCGCCCTCCGGGGACGGGCCCGCGTAGAGCCTGCCGCCCAGAGCCTCCACGCGTTCACCCATCCCGACCAGGCCGAACCCGCCGCCGAGCCGGCTCACCCGAGGGTCTGAGCCGGAGCCGAAGTTGCGGACGCGTAGCACCGTCATCCGCTCGAAGCGCCGCAGATCAGCCTCCACCCAGGCGGTGCGGGACGCGTGCTTGCGGATGTTGGTCAGGGCCTCCTGGAGCACCCGGTGCAGGGTCGTCATGACCTCGGGCGGCAGCGTACGGTCGTCCAGCCCCTGGCCGATCTCGAAGGCCACCTGCGGCCCCTCCGAGGAGAACCGCTCGGTCAGCATCCGCAGATCGGCCAGCGTGACGCCCGGCTTCCTGGCCGCCTCGTCCTCCGCGCGCAGCACCGTGACCATGCGCCGCATGGACGTCAGCGCCTCCGAGCCCGCCGACGCGATGGCGTCCAGCGCGGGAGCCACCGCGTCAGGACGGGTCTCCGCGACCGTACGGGCCGCCTGGGCCTGCACCACGATGCCGGTGATGTGGTGGGCGACCAGGTCGTGCAGCTCCCTGGCCAGCTCCAGGCGTTCGGCCCGGCGTACCGAGTGCACCGCCTCCATCCGGCGTTCCTGCTGGAAGCGCAGGTAGCCGCCCGCGCCGGCGGCCATCGACCAGCCCGCGAACAGGATGAACGAGAAGACCAGCCCCGCCCCGCCGTAGTCGCGCCCGCTCCCCTCGATCATCAGCACGACCAGCGCCGCGATGGTCAGCATCGCCGCCCGGTGCACCGGCTGCACGTGCCGCAGCACCCCGATGAGCAGGACGAGCAGCGCGCCCGTCTCCGTCATGCCCGGCGCGCCGGCCGTCCCGGTCAGGCCGATCACCATCGACGAGACGAACGACAGGGCCAGCAGGACGCAGAAGCCCTCCAGCCGGTACCTGCGCCGCAGGATCACCGCCGCGATGCCGGCCGCGCCGCAGATGGGGACCAGCCACTGGAACGTCCCGACGGAGGTCGCGAGCACGAGGTCGATCGGCAGCATGAGGCCGAGCCAGCCGAGCATCGCCAGCTCGCTGAGCCGGCGGAGCCAGTACACGACCCGTTTCGAATCCCCCACGGCCCGAGCCTAAGCCGGAAGTCGGACAAGTCGTATCAACCATTCGGCCGAGGTGGCTCGCCGGAGACCAGCCCTTGAGTGGAGGCGCGACGCCGGGTGCCTCGCCGATGCTGGATATGTCGGAAGGGGACAGAGAAATGGTTGCCATCGGGTTCGCGCTGCTGAGTCTCGGGCTGGTCGTCGCGGTACTGCTCGCGCTGGCCGACCCGGTGCTGCTCTCGCGCGTCAACGGGGAAGAGGCGCAGGGCGGCAGCGGCCGGTTCGTCAAGGCGGACGTCGTACGGCTCCCGCCCCGGTCAGGCGGGGACCGGCGGGAGCCGAAGGCGGCCTGACCGACCCGGCTCGCGCGGGCATGGTGCGCGAGCCCCACGGGGGCCGTTGGGGACGGAACCCTCGTGAGCGGCCCGCGGTCCGATGGGGATCGGACCGCGGGCCGCACCCATCCGCGGCGAGCGGCCGGAGGCCGCGGTGCGCGGGTGGGCCGCGGGTGGGTCAAGGGCGCGGGGCGCGGGGGTTCAGGGGCCGCAGGGCGTGGGGGCCGGGGGCCGTGAGGCGCGGCGTGCCAGGCGGACGTTCACCTGGGGCGGGGCCTGTAACGTTGCCTGTATGAGCAACGGTTTTGAGACGCTGGCCATCCACGCAGGTCAGGAGCCCGACCCCCTGACCGGCGCGGTGGTGCCGCCGATCTACGCCACGTCCACGTACAAGCAGGACGGCGTGGGCGGGCTGCGTTCCGGATATGAGTACAGCCGCTCGGCCAACCCCACCAGGACCGCGCTCGAATCCGCGCTGGCCGCCGTGGAGGGCGGGGCGCGCGGGCTGGCGTTCGCGTCGGGGCTGGCCGCCGAGGACACCCTGCTGCGTACGGTGTGCAAGCCGCAGGACCACGTGATCATCCCCAACGACGCCTACGGCGGCACCTACCGGCTCTTCGCCAAGGTGCACGAGCGCTGGGAGCTCCACTACGACCCGGTCCCGCTGCACGACCTCGACGCCGTCGCGGCCGCGATGACGCAGAAGACCAAGGTGGTCTGGGTCGAGACGCCCACCAACCCGCTGCTCGGCATCGCCGACATCGCCGCCCTGGCCCAGCTCGCCCACGACAACGGGGCGCTGCTGGTCGTCGACAACACCTTCGCCTCGCCCTACCTGCAGCAGCCCCTCGCGCTCGGGGCCGACGTGGTCGTCCACTCGACCACGAAATACGTGGGCGGGCACTCCGACGTGGTGGGCGGCGCGCTGATCGCCGCCGACGCCGGGATCGGCGAGGAGCTGACCTACCACCAGAACGCGATGGGCGCGGTCGCGGGGCCGTTCGACGCGTGGCTGACGCTGCGCGGGCTGAAGACGCTCGGCGTCCGCATGGACCGCCACTGCGACAACGCCGAACGCGTCGTCGACCTGCTGCTCGCCCACCCGCGCGTGACCGACGTGCTCTACCCCGGGCTGCCCGAGCACCCCGGCCACGAGATCGCGGCCAAGCAGATGCGCCGCTTCGGGGGCATGGTGTCGTTCCGCGTGGCCGGGGGAGAGGCCGAGGCCGTCGCGGTGTGCGACCGGGCGAAGCTGTTCACCCTGGGCGAGTCGCTCGGCGGCGTGGAGTCGCTCGTCGAGCACCCGGGCCGGATGACCCACGCCTCCGTGGCCGGTTCGCCGCTGGAGGTGCCGTCCGACCTGGTCCGGCTGTCGGTGGGCATCGAGACCGTCGACGACCTGCTCGCCGACCTCACCCAGGCACTGCGCTGACGCGCTGGGTCAGGAGGGGACGACCATCAGGAAGAGGATCACCAGCCAGATCACGGACAGCAGCCCGCTGATCGCGGCGATCCTCCCGTTCTGCACCTTCGCGTCGTCGTCCGCGCTCTCGCTGGTGAGAGCCTGGACGGCGGTGCGCAGGTCGCGGTCGATGATGACGAGCAGCACGGCGGCCACGATGAACAGCGTCATCGACGCCGTCATGTACCACCTGCCGAGCACCCCGCCGCCCATGACCACGCCGAGCACCAGCCCGAACACGAAGACCCCCAGGCTGCCGAAGGCGTAGATCCTGGTGGTCCGCTGGATGAACTGCAGCGAGGGCACGTTCTTGGTGCGGATGGCGCGCGGCGCGGACATGGTCGCGGCGGTCACCGGCCCGATGGTGAAGACCGCGAAGACGATGTGCAGCCAGAGAAGCAGGGACGACATGCGGGAGAGACTAGTCCCCGACGATCTCGGCGGGGGACTCGACACTCTCTTTGCTTTCTCCGGCACAACGCAGGCACAGCTCCGTGGCCGCCACCGCGACGACCATGAGCACGATGAGGAGAACCGTGGCTATCATGGCTGCCCCTCCTTCCCCGTCTCGGACGTAAATATCGTCCGTAATGACTAGACGGCTGTGCAACGGAATAAGTTCGGCGCGGGTATGGTTGGGGATCGCCGCAATTTCCTTACCGTCTGGGCACAAGGGGGTGCCGTCCGTGGCCATCAGGCACGTCGAGCCTTACACCGACGAATGGCTGCAGCAGCCGTACGGCTACGTGCTGCAGGTCCGTGACCTGCTCGGATCCGAGGTCGTGGACTGGTGGAAGGGCCCGTGCGATCCGCGTGACGCCACGCTCAAGCTCGCCGACGGCACGGCGCTGGTGTGGGACGAGGAGAGCGGCTGGCGCCTGGGCGTCTTCGCCTCGGGCGGTCGCGGCCGGCACACCGAGCTGTCGGGCGTCGTCCGCTACCTGGGTCACGGTCTGCTGCCGAAACCGGAGCGCGTGGTGGCGGCGCTGCACGACGCGCGGGCGGGGGTGGGCGCGAGCTCGGCCTGGCGCCCCTGCTACCGCTCCCACCGCAACTGCCGCGACGGCTTCGACGTCGCCCTCGACTTCTACTCCCGCCTCGTGGACGCCTGAGCTCCCTCCCCGAAGACTCCCTCCCGCCGGAGGCTCAGTCCAGGCAGAACTCGTTGCCCTCCGGGTCGGCCATCACGATGAAGCCGCCGCTCATCGGGGGCTCGGGCTCGAAGCGGCGGGTTCTCGTCGCACCCAGCTTGACCAGCCGCTCGCACTCCGCCTCCAGCGCCGCCATGCGTTCGTCCCCCGCGAGCCCCGGAGCCGCGCGGACGTCGAGGTGGACGCGGTTCTTGGCCACCTTGTCCTCCGGCACCTGCTGGAAGAACAGCCGCGGCCCGGCCCCGTCCGGATCTTCGAGCGCCGACCTGGTGTTGCGCTGCTCCTCCGGTACGCCGGCCCGCTCCAGGAAGTCGTCCCACGCGGCCAGCGGGTCGGCGCCCTCGGGCAGGTCGACGCCGGGAGGCCCTGGATGCACGTAGCCCAGCGCGTCGCGCCAGAAGAGCGACAGTGCTCGCGGGTCGTGGGCGTCGAAGGTGACCTGGATGGTGCGGCTCATCGATTCGTGCCTTCCGTGCTGTTCGTGCCGTTCGAGTTTTCGGTGGTTTCCGTGGAATCTGCGGTTTTCCCGGTTTTCTCGGTTTTCTCGGTGGGGTGGGTGTGCAGGTAGAGGTCGCGCAGCAGGCAGACCTCGGACAGGTGGTGGATCAGCTCGCGGTGGATGTGCAGCACCAGGTCGGCCATGGGGGCCTCGGGGTAGGGCTCCTTCTCGCCGACCGGGGCGCGCAACTGTTCCTCACTCAGCTCGCGTACCCCGGCCAGCCACGCCTCCACCTCCGTCTCCAGCTGGCCTAGCGCACCGGCCGCGGTGCCGGCGTACTCCCAGCTCTCGTAAGACGCCGGCGGCCCGCCGAAGTGGGAGGCGGTGCGGGCGGCGAGCACGCCGACGATGACGTGGCCGAGCCGCCAGGCGATCGTGGTGAAGGGCACGGGGACCGGCTCGGGAAAGCCGTAGTCGATCGTGAAGTCCCCGGTGCCGGCCTGCACGGGCGCCGTCGAGTGCCCCCGTGGCCGCACGCTCCAGGCGTCCGGCACCGGTGACCAGAAGTACTCGTCGTCGGTGAGACCGCCGAACCGGCGGAGAAGATGGTGGTTCCAGTGCCACTCCAACTGCTCGCGCAGCGACCGGTTCCAGTCGAAGTTCATCGCGTCCATGGCTCCACTCTGACACCACAGGCGGACAGGATCGGTCCGCTATCTCTGGCAGGCTATGGGCGTGGTGAACGGTGACGAGCGGGGCACGACGGAGCGGGTGCTCACCCTGCTCGGGCTGCTGCAGCAGCGCCAGGTCTGGACCGGGCCCGAGCTCGCGGCCCGGCTCGGGGTGACCCCGCGCACGGTGCGGCGCGACGTCGAACGGCTGCGCACGCTCGGCTATCCGGTGCACGCCAGCCAGGGCGTCGGCGGCGGCTACCAGCTCGGCCCTGGCCAGGACCTGCCGCCGCTGCTGCTCGACGACGAGGAGGCCATCGCCACGGCGGTCTCGCTGCTGGCCGGCGCCGGTGGCGCGGTCGGCGGCGCGGGCGAGGCGGCGCTGCGGGCGCTGACCAAGCTCGACCGGGTGCTGCCCACCCGGCTGCGGCACGAGGTGCGGGCGCTGGCGGGCTCGGTGGAGTCCTTCGGCGGGGGCGGCCGTGCGCTGATCGATCCTAAGACCCTGATGACCCTGGCCAGGGCCTGCCGGGACGAGGTCGAGGCGGCCTTCGACTACCCCTCGGGGGACGAGGTGCGGGCGCGGCGGGTCGAGCCGTACCGGCTGGTCGCCTCCGATCGGCGCTGGTATCTCCTCGCCTACGACCTCGACCGCGACGGCTGGCGCAACTTCCGCGTCGACCGGATGAGCGAGGTGTCCGCCAGGACGCGCCGCTACCGACCCCGGCCGGCTCCTGACGCGGCGTCGTACGTGCAGGAGAGCGTCGCCAGCCGGGTCTACCCGCACCAGGCCCGCTTCCTCGTGCACGCCCCGGCCGACACGGTACGGGCGCAGATCCCGGCGTCGGCGGCCGTCGTCAGGGCGCGGGGGAGCGAGCGCTGCGAGGTGACCAGCGGCGCCGCCAACCTCGACTTCGTGCTCATGCACGTGGTGCTGCTAGGGCACGACTTCACCGTGCTCGACCCACCTGAGCTGATGGAACGCAGCCGCGAGCTGGCCGCCAAACTGCTGTCGGCCGCCGGGCCCCACGACGGCTGACCACGCGTGGCCGCGGGCTTACTCGTGCAGGGTCAGCATGATGTGCTCGTCGTCGCCGTGCCGCACCGTGCCGGTGCGCTCGAAGCCGAGGCGCTCCAGCAGCCGCACCGACGCCGTGTTGCCGTGGAAGGGGTCGGCGTAGAGCGGTCTGGTCCTCTCCGCCTGGAGGAAGAGGCCGAGCGCCCGCGTGCCGACGCCCCGCCCCCAGAACGCCCGCCCCATCCAGTAGCCGATGAAGCGCCGATCACCCTCCCACCACGCCACCAGGTTGCCCGCCAGCTCGTCATCCACCGTGATCGCCTGCACGTGGACGTCCGGATCGCCGAGGACCGAGGTGCGCCAATGCCGCAGGAACGCCTCGCGCTCCCGTGGCGCGAACCTCGACCGCCGCACCGCCTCCGGATCGTGCTCCTGCGCCAGGAACACCTCCAGGTCGGCCTCCACGACATCACGCAACCGCACGTCCTGCACGTCCTGCACGTCCTCGCTCATGGCGAGCAGTCTCGCAGGGGGCACCGACAAGAACGGCCGGTGATCAGCGGGAACGGCGCAGGCGCAGGAAGTCGCTGACGACGTATTCGCCCAGCCGCTCGGCGTCGGGCGAGAAGACCCGCCCGCCGTTCCTGCGGGCCACCTCGTCCACGAACTCCTTCAGCCGGTCGTCGGCCGCCAGCATGAAGATGTTGATCGTGGCCCGCCGCCGGGTCATCTTGTCCACCTCGGCCAGCGTGAGCTCCAGCGTCTCGTGCGACGGCGGCCACTCGAACGCCGAGCGCCCGTCGCGCATGAGGTGGGCGGTCGGCTCGCCGTCGGTGACCACCAGCACCACCGGCTCGAAGTCGGGGTGGCGGTCGAGGTGGCGGCCGGCGATGAGCAGGGCGTGGTGCAGGTTGGTGCCCTGGACCATGTCCCAGTCGAGCCCGGCCAGCTCGTCGGGCTGCAGCACCCTGGCGTAGTTGGAGAAGCCGACGATCTGCACCGCGTCCTGCGGGAACTTGGAGGCCACCAACGCTTGGAGGGCCAGCGCGGTCTGCTTGGCCGCGGCCCAGGTGCCGCGCAGGGCCATCGAGTACGACAGGTCCACCAGCAGACAGACGGCGGCGGCGCTGCGGCGCTCGGTCTCGGCCACCTCGAAGTCGTCGACCGTCAGCCGCACCTTGGGCCGTTCGCCGAGGCTGACGCCGCCGCCGCGCACGCCGTTGACCAGCGTGCGGACGACGTCGATCGGCTGCTCGTCGCCGAAGCGCCAGGGCCGCGAGGAGCCGGTGAGCTCGCCGGCCGAGCCCGCGTCGTGCTGGTCGTGGTCGCCGCGGCGGCCTCCGTCGAGTGAGGCGAAGACCCGGCGCAGCGCGGTCTCGCCCAGCCGGCGCACCGCCTTGGGGGTGAGCTCCAGCTTGCCGCGGCGGCGCAGCAGGTAGCCCTGCTCCTCCAGCTCGCGTTCGATGCGCTTGAGCGCCTCCAGGTCGTCGACCGCCGAGCGGCCGAGCGCACGGCGTACGGCGGCCTCGTCGATGTCGTCGAGCCGCGCGCCCGGGTAGTCCTGGCGCAGGGCGGTTTCGAGCTGGGTGAGGTCGGCCAGCTCCTCCAGCGCGGTCACGGCGTCGCCCATGGCCAGGGGCTCCTCGCCGGTGAGGCGCTCGGGGGCGTTCCAGGCCAGGTCGGGGCGGCGGGCGTAGAGCGCCTCGCCGAGGCGGCGCATCTGGTCGGCCAGGCCCGCCTGGTCGAGCGTCTGGTTGATGAGGTTGCCCAGCTCCTCGCGCTGGCGCGGGGTCATCGAGGCCAGCATGCGCTGCGTGGCGGCGGCGCGGCGGGCGAGGATGTCGACGAGCTCGTCGAGGGTGCGGGGCTTCTCGGGGAAGAGATCCCCATATTTCGACATGAAGTCATCGAAGTCGTCCTGCGTGTGCTCGCCTCTGGAGTCGCGGTCGAGCATGTCGTTCAGGTCCGACATCATCTGGCGGACACGTTCCATGGCCGCCGGGTCGGGGTTGGCCAGCGCGTCGCGCAGGCCCCTGAACTGGCTGTCCAGGACCTCCCTGCGCAGCAGGTCGCGCAGCTCCTCGAAGGTCTGCCTGGCCGCCGCCGAGCGCCACTCGTACGAGCTCAGCTCCTGGATGGCGCTGGCCGTGTCCTCGGGCAGCGCGTCGAGCTCGGACTCCCGCAGCCGCGCGTCGTCGGACGGGTCGGGGAACAGCTCGGCCCGCTCCTGCCCGATCGCCTTGTCCAGCAGCGCCCTGGCCCGCTCCAGCGTGCCGTCGAGGCGCCCGCGCTCGCGCAGGTCGCGGCGGCGCCGGCGGACCTCCTTGAGCATGTCGTCGAGCCCGCGGCGGTCCTGGCCGCCGGGCAGGCCGCGCTTGAGCAGATCACGCAGGGCGTGGACCGGCGTCGAGCCCGACAGGATCGCATCGCCCATCTCGTCGAGCGCCGCGCGCACGTCGTAGGGAGGAGCGAGGGGGTCGGGGCCGTCGTGGTATTCGCCATAGCGGAAGGCCATCACGAAACCACGCTAACCCGGAAAACGCCCCCATGTGTGTGCGTGGAAGATCAGGCGTCGCCGAAGATCTCCCACACCTGGTCCAGCGAGTCGGCACCGGGCGTGTACTCGATCTTGACCAGGACAGGGTGCCTGACCGTCTTGAGGGCCTTCGTGAGGTCCGTCCACGTGCACTGCTTCTTGCCCAGGCCGTTCCTGTCGGCGTTGACCGGCCTGCCGGACAGCCAGCCGTCGCCGCAGCCGGCCGTGGTGCGGGAGAAGCCCGTGACGTACGAGTAGCCGAGCTTGAGGGTCTTTCCGCCCGTCGCGAACAGGACGGTCGTGTCGTCCACCCGCTTGATCGTCCCCCGGGCCGAGCGCTGCTCGGGCCACTCGGCGAGCAGGATCTCGTTCACCTTGACCGCCTTGCCGCCCCGATGCTCGACCCGCACCGGCACGGGGCCGCGCCCCAGCGAGGTGGCCAGCTCCCCGGAGGCGCACCGGGTGCGCCCGAGCCCCTTCGAGTCGAGGGCCACGTGCCCCTCGGTCTCCTTCAGGTCGCACTTGACCGTGACCCGCCCGTAGGCCGCCCCGGTGTAGTCGAGCCGCAGCTCCTTGGCCCCGGAGACGGCCTTCAGCCGGTGCAGCACGTTGCCCTGGCGGGTCACGCGGGTGGCCGACTTCGGCAGGATCCGCAGGTGACCCTTGCCGTTGGACCAGGCCCATCCGTACGCGGAGGTGGCGGCCTCGGCGGGCACGGCGAGCGTGCTCAGCGTGAGAGCGGCGATGGTGGCACAGGTGAACAGGCGCATGGACGGTCTCCCCCGACGGCGTAGTTCTGTACCACTATGACGCGGGAGAGCGCCCACTTGTTCACGTGCGGTAAACGGTCACCCCGTCAATGTCTTCCTTGGACAGCCGCCGCATCAGGTAAAGCCCTTCGAGGGCGAACTCCAGCGCCGCCGCCGCGTGCCCGGGAGACTCCTCGCCCGCGCCCATGCCCAGCCGTGACATGACCTTGGCCAGGCCCGTGACGGGACCGATCCGGTGCAGCAGCTCGCCGGCCGGCACCAGCTCGCCCGACTCCACCTGGTTGCCCTCGGCGAACTTGTCGGTCACCGGCGACAGGTCCATGCCGCCCAGCCGGTTCCTGAACGTCTCGGCCGTCGCCCGCCGCAGCAGGTGGGCCAGGATCTCGGTCTCCCTGCCCTCCTCGCTGACCTCGAACTCCACCTTGCCGCGCAGGCTGTGCACCACGCAGGCCAGGTCGACCACGCGGGCGACCGGCTTGTCCTCGCCGGCGAGGGCCGCCCTGCGGGTCGCGGAGGCAGCCGCGGTCTCGGCCGCGGCGATCGAGAAACGCGCGGACACGCCGGAACGGGTGTCCACCGCGGTCGACTCGCGGACCAGCCGGGTGAAGCGGGCGATCACCTCGATGAGGTGCTCGGGGACGTCGGCCCCGATGTCCGGCACGGACTCCTGGCGGATGAGCGTCAGCTCGTCCTCGACCGTGAGCGGGTAGTGGGTGCGGATCTCGGCGCCGAAGCGGTCTTTCAGCGGCGTGATGATCCGGCCCCTGTTGGTGTAGTCCTCGGGGTTGGCGCTGGCGATGAGCAGGATGTCGAGCGGCAGCCGCAGGTTGTAGCCGCGCACCTGGATGTCGCGCTCCTCCAGCACGTTGAGCAGCGACACCTGGATGCGCTCTGCCAGGTCGGGCAGCTCGTTGACGGAGAAGACACCGCGGTTGGTGCGCGGGACCAGGCCGTAGTGGACCGTCTCGGGATCGCCGAGCGTGCGCCCCTCGGCGATCTTGATCGGGTCGACGTCGCCGATCAGGTCGCCCACGGACGTGTCGGGGGTGGCGAGCTTCTCGCCGTAGCGTTCGTCGCGGTGCTTCCACGCCACCGGCAGCTCGTCGCCCAGCTCCCGCGCCATGGCCTGGCAGCGGGTGCAGACCGGGGCATAGGGGTGGTCGTTGATCTCGCACCCCTCGACCACCGGCGTCCACTCGTCGAGCAGGCTGGTCACGGTGCGGATGAGCCGGGTCTTGCCCTGACCGCGCTCGCCCAGGAGGACCAGGTCGTGCCCGGCGAGCAGGGCCCGCTCCAGGTGCGGCAGGACGGAGTCGTCGAAGCCGACGATGCCGGGGAAGCGCGGCTCACCCGCCCGCAGCTTGGCGAGCAGGTTTTCCCGGACCTCGGCCTTGACGGTGCGATGAACGTGGCCGCTCTCTCGCAACTCGCGGAGAATACGTGGCTGATGCACGGGATCGAGACTACGTCCCCCGTGCGGAATGTGTCAGAGAGTTTCGCAGCTGGCGGAGATTTCGGATCTTGACTATTGCGTAACGGTTCGTGCGCGTGCTTGTCCTTTTAGTGGGGAGAATCGGGCCTAGGGAACTTGGACATGTCGAGGGAGGCGAGATCCGTGGCCTTGATGACAAGCCGCTTCGCCGACGGCCTCGCCGTGGGTTCCGACCTGGTGGAGGCCGCGGAGAACGCCGTCGGTCAGGCACTGTCGAGGCTCAGCGGCCCAGCCGACCTGGTCTGCTTCTTCATCTGCGGCGACGATCCCGAGGACGTCGCGCGGGCCGGCCAGGCCGCGATGAAACTCGCGCCCGAGGCGCACGTGATCGGATGCAGCGCCACCGGAGTGATCGGAGACGGCCAGGGCATCGAACTGACGCCGGCCGTGAGCGCGTGGGCGGCCACCCTGGAAGGGGCGCGGCTGACCACGTTCGCCCTGGAGACGCTGACGGCCGAGGACAGGTTCGTGGTCGTCGGGCTGCCCGAACGCGGCGGCGACGACCACGTGGCGATCCTGCTGGCCGATCCCTACACCTTTCCGACCGACGCCTTCGTCGAGCGCTCGGTCGACGTCCTGGGCGACCTGCCGCTGATCGGCGGGCTGGCCAACGGGCTGCAGGGCAGGGGTTCCGTACGGCTCTTCGCCGACGGCGAGATCTACACCGAGGGCGCGATCGGCGTGCTCCTCAGCGGCCCCGTCAAGATCAGCACGGTGGTCAGCCAGGGCTGCCGCCCGATCGGCCCGAGCATGGTGGTCACCGCGTCGGAGGACAACCTGCTGCTCGAACTGGCCGGGCAGCCGGCGCTGGCCCGGCTGGAGGACATCGTCAGCGACCTGGACGAGGACGACCGCGAGCTCGTCGCGTCCGGGCTGCAGATCGGCCTGGCCATGGACGAGTACGCCGAGCGGCACGAACGGGGCGACTTCCTGATCAGGGGGGTCATCGGCATCGACCCCGACCGCGAGGCCGTGGCCATCGGTGACATCGTCGAGGTCGGCAGGACCGTGCGCTTCCAGGTCCGCGACGCGGCCACCGCCGACGAGGACCTCTACGACCTGCTCGACGCGCACCGCGAGGAGCTGGGCAAGGTGGACGGGGCGTTGCTGTTCTCCTGCAACGGGCGCGGCTCGGCCATGTTCGGCACCGCCGACCACGACCCGGTCGCCCTGCGCGACACGCTGGGGCCCATCGGCATGGCCGGCTTCTTCGCGGCCGGGGAGGTCGGGCCGGTCGCCGGGCACAACCACGTGCACGGCTTCACGGCCTCGGTCCTGGTCTTCTCCAGCGCCGCGAGCAGCCCGTGACGACGCCCGCCGCGCCGCCGCACTCCTGAACGGCCCGGAGACACCTACGGGGGCCGTACGGACGTCTGAGGCCCGCACAGCGGGTCAGGCCGGGCGGCGGGGCTGGTAGAGCCAGGCGTCGAAGAGGGCGGTGAGGTCTTTGCCGGACAGCCGTTCGGCGAGGTCGATGAACTGGTCGGTGGTGACGTGGCCGTAGCGGTGGTCGGCGGCCCACGTCCTGAGCAGGGTGAAGAACGTGGCGTCGCCGACGGCCTTGCGCAGCG
Source organism: Nonomuraea maheshkhaliensis (assembly GCF_039529435.1). Lineage (NCBI taxonomy): Bacteria > Bacillati > Actinomycetota > Actinomycetes > Streptosporangiales > Streptosporangiaceae > Nonomuraea > Nonomuraea maheshkhaliensis. Next base: position 18,639 of record NZ_BAAAMU010000109.1, on the reverse strand, counting down.
CGTGCAGGGTCATGCCGCCGCGCGTGTAGACCGACTGGTTGAACAGGTCGTCGGGCTTGGCGCGCCCGGGCGGGTAGCTCCACATCGGGTCGGTGGCGGGGCGTTTGAGCAGCTCGGCGAAGGTGGCCTCGGTGGTCTTCCTGCCCTTGTGCTCCGCCCACAACCACTCGGCGTAGGTGGCGAAGCCCTCGTTGAGCCAGAGGTCCTTCCAGCGCCTGATGGTCAGGCTGTTGCCGAACCACTGGTGGGCCAGCTCGTGCGCGATGATCGTCTCGTCAGGGTCGAAACCGCCGTAGAGCGGTTTGGTCTGGTTTTCCAGCGCGTAGCCGGCGGAGTAGTCGTCGACGACCCCGCCCGTCGAGGAGAACGGGTAGGGGCCGAAGACCGTCGACCAGTAGTCGGTGACCTCGGCGGAGACGGTGTAGAGCTTGTCGAGCGTGGACTTGAACCGGGGATCGGTGGCGGCCAGGTTGGGGATGCCGCTCGCCGTGGTGCCCTGGCGCAGGTCGAACTTGCCGAGCGTGGCCGTGGCCAGATAGCTGGCCATGGGGTGGCGCTCGCGCCAGCGGAAGGTGGTCGTGCCGCCCTTGGTGGCGGGCGCGCCGACCAGCTCGCCGTTGGCCAGGGCCGTCACCCCGGCGGGCACGGTGATCGTGAAGTCGTAGGTGGCCTTGTCGGAGGGATGGTCGTTGTTGGGGAACCAGGTCTTGGAGCCGTTGGGCTCGGAGGCCACGAAGGCGCCGTCGGAGGTCGGGACGAAGCCGTAGGTGCCCAGGTTGGCGCTGTCCTTGCGCGGCTTCGGGGTGCCCGAGTAGGAGACCTTGACGGTGAACTTGGCCCGGTCGGCGATCGTCTTCGCGGGCCGCACGGTCAGCTCGTCGCCCTGCCTGCCGAATCTGGCGGGAGAGCCGTCGACGGCGACCTCGCGCACGTCGAGCCCCGCCAGGTCGAGGTTGAAGCGGGAGAGCTCCTGGGTGGCTGCGGCCTTGATGGTGGTGACGCCGGTGAGCCGCTTGGTGGCGGGCACGTAGTCGACGACCAGGTCGTAGTGGGCGACGTCGTAGCCGCCGTTGCCGTCCTTGGGGAAGTCGGGGTCGCCGATGCCGGGCGCGCCCGCTCGCTGGTCGGCGGCGGCCGGCGCCTCGTCTCCCGGCAGCGGCCCGTCGGCCGGTGAGCAGGCGAGCACGCTGACCAGCGCCGCGACCATGGCCATCCTGCGTCTGTTGACCCGCATAGGCGACCGGCCCCCTTCGGTTCGTGACCAGAATCTTACGCTGGGTCAAGCATTGACGACGACCGTCCTGGCGGCCTTGTCGTGCAGTGCCTGTTTTCGGGGGTCGAAGAGGATCCAGCCGAGATCGAGCAGGCTGCCCACGCAGCAGAGCCAGGAGAGCACGCTCATCACGGCCTGCCTGACCGCCGCCTGGCCCACGCCGATCCTGCGGTCGTACTCGCTGACGACGCGGATGCCGAACAGCTTCTTGCCCAGCGTCTGCCCGTTCCAGAAGGCGTGCAGCAGCCAGAAGTACAGGAAGGCCAGCAGCGCGGTCAGGAAGGCGTGCTCCACCGGATAGCGCTCCCAGGCGCCTCTGTCGCCGTCCCAGGCGTACTCCAAGCTCGTCCAGCTGAACGGCGCGGCGGCGACGCTGACGATGAGCCAGTCGAGGACGCCGGCGAACAGCCGCCGCCAGCGTCCCGCCAGCCCCGGTGGCGGCAATCCCATGTTGTCTGGATGACCACCACTAAGTCGGGACAAACTAAAGGTTGCCCCTGCGTTCCTGCTCGCGCTCGATCGCCTCGAACAGCGCCTTGAAGTTGCCCTTGCCGAATCCGAGCGAGCCGTGCCGCTCGATGAGCTCGAAGAACACGGTGGGCCTGTCCTGCACGGGCTGGGTGAAGATCTGCAGCAGGTAGCCGTCCTCGTCGCGGTCCACCAGAATCCCGCGCTTCTTCAGCTCCTCGATCGGCGCGCGCACCCGGCCGATGCGCCGGCGCAGCTCGGGATCGTCGTAGTACGAGTCCGGCGTGTCCAGGAAGCGGACCCCCGCCGCCCGCATGTGGTCGACCGTGGCCAGGATGTCATTGGTGGCCAGCGCGATGTGCTGCACGCCGGGCCCTCCGTAGAACTCCAGGTACTCGTCGATCTGCGACTTCCTGCGGCTGACGGCCGGCTCGTTGAGCGGGAACTTGACCTTGCGGCTGCCGTCTGCCACGACCTTGGACATCAGTGCCGAGTATTCGGTGGCGATGTCGTCGCCGATGAACTCGGCCATGTTCGTGAAGCCCATCACCTTGCGATAGAACTCCACCCACTCGTCCATCTTGCCCAGCTCGACGTTGCCGACGCAGTGGTCCACCGCCTGGAACGGCCGCCCGTTCCTGACGTCCGGCGGCGCGACCAGCGGCTCGGCGGCGGCGTAGCCCGGCAGGTACGGGCCGCCGTAGTTGGACCTGTCGACCAGCGTGTGCCGGGTCTGCCCGTACGTGGCGACGGCCGCGAGCACGACCTTGCCGTGTTCGTCCTCCGCCGTGTACGGCTCCACCAGACCCTTGGCGCCCCGCGCGACCGCGTGGGCGTACTCCGCCTCGACGTCGGGCACGTCGATGGCCAAGTCGATCACCCCGTCGCCGTGCTCGGCCACGTGCCGCGCGAGCTCCGTGCCGGGGCGGATCGACGCCCTGAACTCGAAGGTGGCGCTGCCCGACCTCAGCACGTACGCGGCCTCGTCCTTGCTGCCGTTCTCAGGCCCGCGATAGGCGACCAGGCGCATGCCGAAAGCGGTCGAGTAGTAGTGGGCCGCCTGCCTGGCGTTGCCCACGGCGAACACCACGGCGTCCATGCCGTTGACCGGAAAGACATCACTCATACCACAAACACTGGATTTACCTGGACGACTTGCGCAACAGTTACCTTGATGAGTGGGCAATCTGCCTAGTCCTATCGCCGATCCTCCGGTACATCTGTACAGCATGACGATCGACGATCTCGACGCCCGATTGATCGCCCTGCTCACCGCCGAGCCCCGCCTGGGGGTGCTGGAGTGCTCGCGCCGGCTCGGCGTGGCCCGTGGCACGGTCCAGGCCAGGCTCGACCGGCTCACCGAGCGAGGGGTGATCACCGGTTTCGGCCCCGACGTGTCGCCCGCCGCCCTCGGTTACGACGTCACCGCGTTCGTCACCATGGAGATCAGGCAGGTCGCCGGGCACGATCCGGTGGCCGACCGGCTGGCCCGCATTCCTGAGGTGCTGGAGGTGCACACGATCACCGGCGACAGTGATCTGCTCTGCCGGGTGGTCGCGCGCACGAATGCCGATTTGCAAAGGGTTATCGATCGCATCGTCGACGTTCAGGGCGTACTCAGGACTAATTCGATCATCGCCCTTGACACTCCGGTTCCCTACCGAGTGTTGCCTTTGGTCGCCGATGTTCCGCGTCGTGGAGGCCGCTAGTCGTACTATCGCTAAGGGACGAGGCACCATTATCGATCGTTTACCCTTGGCATTCGCCCAGCTTGCGGGGGTTGGGCGACGCTTGACGACGAGGGGAGTCGAGGGGTGCGGATCGGCGGTGGGAAAGGGATGCGGAAACGACGTATACTCCGGATACTCCTGATATCTATCGGTACCGGAATCCTGGTACTGGCCGGGCTTTTCGCCATTGCGTGGGCCTTGACTCCCATTCCGGATACGACCCAGAAACAGGCCACCGCGCAGGGCTCGGTGATCTATTACCGCGACGGCAAGACGGTGCTGGCGCGCCAGGGGATCGACCGCAGGAAGGTCGAGCTGGCCAAGGTGCCCAAGCACGTGCGCGACGCGGTCATCGCCGCCGAGAACCGCTCCTTCTACGAGGACGCCGGCGTCTCGCTCAAGGGCACAGGCCGGGCCGTGTGGTCCACCCTCACCGGGCAGCAGCTCCAGGGCGGCTCCACGATCACCCAGCAGCTCGTGCGCAACTACTACAGCGGCCTGAGCCAGGAACGTTCCGTCACGCGCAAGTTCAAAGAGATCCTCATCGCGATGAAGGTCGACCAGTCCAGGTCTAAGGACTGGGTGCTGGAGCAGTACCTGAACACGATCTACTTCGGCCGGGGCGCCAACGGCATCCAGTCGGCGGCGCGCGCCTACTTCGGCAAGGACGTCGAGGAGCTGAGCGTCTCGGAGGGCGCCTACCTCGCCTCGGTGATCCAGCAGCCCAGCCGCTTCGCCGCCCCCAAGGGCTCCGACCTGGCCGCCGCCCAGGAGCGCTGGCGCTCGGTGATCGCCGCGATGGGCCAGACCGGCGCGCTGCGCGCCGACGAGGTGGCCTCCCAGGTCTTCCCCAAGCTCAAGGCGCCGAAGAAGCCGTTCGAGCTCAAGGGTCAGGCCCAATACATGCTGGAGCAGGTCACCGCCGAGCTCAACCGGCGCGGCTACTCCGACGAGGACGTCAACAGCGGCGGACTCAAGATCGTCACGACGTTCGACAAGAAGCTCATGCAGGCGGCCGAGCGGGCGGTCTCCGACATGCTGCCCGACGACACGCCCAAGAAGGTACGCACCGGCCTGGCGGCCGTCGATCCCGCCACGGGCGAGGTCGTCGCCTTCTACGGGGGCAAGCCCTCCCAGTCGAAGTACTACGACAGCGCGTTCTCGGCCAAGGTCATGGCCGGGTCGACGTTCAAGCCGTACACGCTGGCAGCCGCGCTCGACAACGGCTTCGACCTGTCCACCAGGGTCAACGGCAACTCGCCGATGCGCGTCGCCTCCGCCTCCCAGTCGATCCCCAACGACGGCGATCGCTCGTACGGGCAGATCAACCTGGTCAGCGCCACCCAGAACTCCGTCAACACCGCCTTCGTGGACCTCGGCCAGAAGGTCGGCTTGGACAAGGTCGCCAAGACCGCCGAGGCGGCCGGGATCCCGGCCGCCCAGCTCGACCAGCACGTGAACGCCGCCGCCTTCCCGCTCGGCGTGGCCTCCGTCAGCGCCGTCCAGAACGCCTCCGGCTTCTCCACCTTCGCCAACAAGGGCGTGCACATGGAGGCCCACGTGGTGAAGTCGGTCACCGACGCCGACGGGCGCCAGGCGGTCGTCAAGCCGCTGGCCACCAAGGCGGTCGGCGAGCAGGCCGCCGCCGACACCACTTACGCGATGGAGCAGGTCGTCAAGTACGGCACCGGCACCGCCGCCCGGCTCTACGACCGCCCGGTGGCCGGCAAGACGGGCACCACGGACGAGTCCAAGGCGGTCTGGTTCAACGGCTTCACGCCGCAGCTCGCCGTGGCGGTGAACATGTTCCGCGACGACAACGCCACGGTGACGATCCCCGGGTACGGCACGCAGTTCGGCGGCCAGTTGCCGGCGCAGATCTGGCGGGCGTTCATGACCGAGGCGATGGCGGGCAAGCCGGTCGAGGAGTTCCCCGAGCCGTCGGAGTACGGCTGGTCGCCCGACTACTCGGAGCCCGACCCCGGTCAGGGGGACGTACCCGACCAGGAGTACTCGCCGCCGCCCGACCAGGAGGGCTGGGACGTCCCCGAGCCCGACGTCACCGACGAGCCGTTCCCCGACGAGCAGCCGACGGAGGAGGCGCCGCAGGACGACGGCCGGCCCGACGAGCAGCCACGCGAGACCGCCCCGCCGGACACGCTGGTGCCCGACCAGCCGTCGATCCAGCAGGACGGGGGCGGTGGCGGCACGGACGAGGACCGCCCCAGCCGCCGCCCGACCGGCTGACCTGCTGGACCTGTCGAGCGGTCAGCGGGCCAGCTCGGCGCGTAGGTCCTCGACCGTCGTCACAGGCATGCGGCAGGTGAACTGCCTGCACACGTACGCGGCCGGTGCGCCGCCGACCGGCTCGCGTCCCTCCAGCAGCGCAGGGAAGACGGGCTCACGCCCGCCCGGTGCGTCGCCGTTGCTCCGTCCCAACGCCACGACCAGCCCGGGCGCGGCGGCGAGCAGTGCCTCGCGGTGCAGCGCCGCCGTACGCGGATCGTCGGCCGGCCCGACCACGGCCACCTCAGCCGGCCCCGACAGCGCCGCCCGCGCCACGGCCAGCCCCCACCCCGCGAACCTGGCATGCTGCGTGGCCAGCACCGACACGGTGCCCAGCGCGGCCTGTGCGGCCTCACGGTGCCGGGTGGAGCCGGTCAGCGCCCCGTAGGAGAGCAGGGCGCCGGCGGCCGCGTACTGGCCGGAGGGGGTGGCGTTGTCGGTCGGGTCCTGGGGCCGCTGGAAGAGCCGCTCGGCGTCGTCGGCGGTGTCGTAGAAGCCGCCGGTCCCGTCGGAGAACCGGTCGAGCACGGTGTCGAGCAGCGAGCCCGCCAGCCGCAGCCACCTGGCCTCGCCCGTGACGCCGTACAGGGAGATCAGGCCCTCGGCCAGGTCGGCGTAGTCCTCAAGCACGCCGGCGTTCGTGCCCGCCCGGCCGTCCTTGGAGGTGCGCAGCAGCCTGCCGCCGTCGATGTGGGTGCCGGCGAGCAGCTCGGCCGCCTCCGTGGCCGCCGCCACCAGCTCGGGTCGCTCGAACACGGCGCCGGTCTCGGCCAGCGCCGCGATGGCCAGGCCGTTCCACGCGGCCACGACCTTGTCGTCGCGCCCGGGACGCACCCGGCGCTCACGGGCGGCCAGCAGCCGCGCCCGTACGTCCGCGTACCGCTCGGGGTCCTCCGGGTCGCGCAGCAGCTGCAGCACGGACGAGCCGTGCTCGAACGTGCCGGCCGCCGTCACCTCGAACAGCCCGGCGGCCCACCGGCCGTCGTCCTCGCCCAGCACCTCGCTCAGCTCCTCGGGCGTCCAGACGTAGAACTTGCCCTCCACGCCCTCGCTGTCGGCGTCGAGGGCCGAGGCGAACCCGCCCTCGGGAGTGCGCAGCTCGCGCAGCAGCCAGCCGGCCGTCTCCAGCGCCACCCGCCGCGCGAGCTCGCCGCCGCCCGCCTTCCACCAGTGCGTGTAGACGCGCAGCAGCAGGGCGTTGTCGTAGAGCATCTTCTCGAAGTGCGGCACCACCCACGCCCGGTCCACGCTGTAGCGGGCGAACCCGCCGCCGAGCTGGTCGTACATGCCGCCGCGGGCCATCGCCTCCAGCGTCGCGCCGCTCATCTCCCGCTCGCCCGAGCGCAGCAGGAACTCCAGCACCATCGACGGCGGGAACTTGGGCGCACCGCCGAACCCGCCGTGGGCCGCGTCGAACGTACGCCGCAGGTCGGCCACGGCCTCGCGCAGCGTCTCCTCGCCAGGCAGCGGCCCGGTGGGCAGCATGGCGTGCGTGTTGAGCGCCTCCACCACCTTCGCGCCCTGGCGCAGCACGGAGTCCCTGTCGCCGGTCCAGACCCGGTGCACCTCGGTGAGCAGGCGCTGGAAGGCGGGGCGCGGGAAGTAGGTGCCGCAGTAGAACGGATGCCCGTCGGGCGTCGCGAACACCGTCATCGGCCAGCCGCCCTGCTGCGTCATGGCCTGCGTGGCGCCCATGTAGACGGCGTCGACGTCGGGACGCTCCTCGCGGTCGACCTTGATGTTGACGAAGTGCTCGTTCATGAGGCGCGCGGTGCCGGCGTCCTCGAAGCTCTCATGAGCCATGACGTGACACCAGTGGCAGGCGGAGTAGCCCACGCTGATGAGCAGCGGCACGTCCCGCCGGCGAGCCTCCGCGAACGCCTCCTCGCCCCACGGATGCCAGTCGACCGGGTTGTCGGCGTGCTGGAGCAGATAAGGGCTGGTCGCGTCTTTCAACCGGTTCATGAAGCCTCCCCTGCCAACCCTAGACGCCACCACCGCCACCCCCGGGCGCGCGGGTCTGGGCAGGCTGACTCGGGTGGGTGGGACGGCGTAGGTTACGGGGCGTGGACATGGACTTCCTCCGCGCCTACGCCGGCCGGCCCGCGAGCGGGATCACGCGCAGGGACGTGGCGCGCGCGTTGCTCGCCGTGCCGTCGGGGGTCGCGCTCGTGGCGCTGCCCGACCTGCGGCGGGCCATGATGGCGGCGGGCAACCCGCTCTCCGTCGCCTTCTGGGAGTCGGCCAAGGCGACGCTCAGCTCCATCGAGGCGGGCGTGGCCACGGTCGGTGACGTGCAGCGGTGGGTCGAGTCCACGGGCACCGAGCCGATCCTCGTGACGCCCGGCTACTTCGTGTGGCCGGAGGAGGACGAGCGCGGGCCCGTGGCCACGGAGATGTTCGCGCGGCTGGTGGCCTACCTGGAGGAGCGGGTGGCGGTGGGCGAGGTCGATCCCGACGCGCTGGCGGTCGGCGACAGGGCGGCCAGGCAGGCGTACGAGGAGCTGCAGGAGCGCTGGCTGAGCACGCCGCTGCCCGACGGCAGGGTGCCGGGGTTCGCGGTGAGCGACGAGCAGGACGAGGAGCTGTTCGCCGCCTGGGACGAGGAGGAGGCGTTCGCGCTGTCGGAGCTGCGCCGCATCATGGCGGAGCTGCCCGAACGGCCTGAGCTGCCCCCAGACGAGCTGGAGGCGGCCGCCACGAGGCTGCGGGCGCTGCTGGACCTGCCCGGCTACCCCGGCAGCGTGCTGCGGGCCTGCGCCGGGTTCGACGAGCGGCCGGTGCCGGACGACGACGTGGAGCTGTGGCTGGCGGTGGCGGCGGGCGTCGCGGGGCCGGTCTCCGACCTGTCGGAGGGCGCTGACGTGCTGGAGGAGTTCGCCGACCTGGACGGGGAGCTGGGCGAGGAGGACACGGCGCTGGCCAACCTCTGCGCGATCCAGCACGCCGACTGGCTGGCCGGGGTCGCGGCGCTGGTGCGGCTGGGTCCCGGCGTGCTGGCCTCGCCGGAACGGATGGCGCGGCTCATCGCCGAGTCCGAGGACATCGACATCGACGATCAGGACGAGGAGGACCTCGGCGCCACGGAGGGGCTGTTCGCGTCGGTGGTGAGCCTGTGGGGGCACCTCGGCATCGTGGACGGGAGCGAGGTGCTCACCCGGCTGGGCTGGTGGGGACTGCCGCAGGCGTTGGAACGTGCCTGGTCGCCCGCCGTCGACTGAGCCTGCGTCGCGGGTGCGCCCTCACGGGTGCGCCTGGCCGGACAACCTGTCAGGCGGTGCGGTCCTGGGCGTCCACGAGGTCCTGGAACTCGGGGTGGCGCTGGATGTATTTCGCCACGTACGGGCAGAGCGGCACGACCCGCAGCCCCGTGTCGGCGCTGGTCCGCAGGGCCTGCTCGACCAGCTTGCCGGCCAGCCCCTGCCCCTCGTAGGCGGGCAGCACCTCGGTGTGGGTGAAGACGACCTTGGTGGGCAGCAGCCGATAGTCGGCGAACCCGGCGACCTTGCCGTCCACGAGGATCTCGAACCGGTTCTCCGTCGTGTTGTCGACGACTTCCATCGGCATCTATTCGGCTTTCTTGTCAGCGACGACCTTGTCGTCGGCCACGGCGGCCCCGTCGGAACCGTCGGTCCCGCCGGCCCGATCGCCGGCGGCACCGGACGCCCGGCCGTCGGCGCCGTCGTCGAGTTCGCTCTCGCGCGGCACCTGGATCTTCGACATCTGCTTGTTCATCGACTTGATCAGGAAGTAGAGGGCGAATCCGATGAGGGCCACGACGATGAAACCGAGGACGCCCGGGCTCACGTCACCAGCTGCTAGAACGGTCACCCTTCCAGTCTGCCACCGGGGGGTCGTGCTCCGGCCAGGGGCGCCGTCAGTGGCAGGCGGGCTCGACCTCGTCGGCGTGGATGCCGGCGAACAGGTCGTCCTCGGGCAGCTCGGTGTCGACCAGCGAGCGGGCCAGGTGGTAGTCCTCGGTCGGCCAGATCTCCTGCTGCAGCTCGCGCGGGCAGACGAACCAGAAGCCGTCGGGGTCGACCTGGGTGGCGTGCGCCAGCAGGGCCTCGTCGCGGATCTCGAAGTAGTCGCCGCAGGGCACGCGCGTGGTCACCGGCCACTTGGCCGGGCGGTCCTCCCAGCGGGCGATCCAGTCGGAGTAGGGGGAGCCGAGGCCGCGCTCGGTCATCGCCTCGTGCAGCGCCTCGAAACGCTCCTTGGTGAAGCCCATCTGGTAGTAGAGCTTGAGCGGCTGCCACGGGTCGCCGGCGCCCGGGTAGCGGTCGGGGTCGCCGGCCGCCTCGAACGCCTCGACGGACACCTTGTTCGTCATGATGTGGTCGGGGTGGGGGTAGCCGCCGTCGTCGTCGTACGTGATGATCACGTGCGGCCTGAACTCGCGTACGGCGGCCACCAGCGGAGCGGCGGCGTCCTCAAGCTTGTGCAGGGCGAAGCAGCCCTCGGGCAGCTCCTCCTCCTCGCTCTCCGGCAGCCCGGAGTCGACGAAGCCCAGGAAACGCTGCTCGACGCCGAGGATCTCGCGCGCCCTCGCCATCTCGGCCCTGCGCACCTCGCCGATGTTGGCCACGATCTCGGGCCGGTCCATCTTGGGGTTCAGCACCGAGCCGCGCTCACCGCCCGTCAGCGTACAGACCAGCACTTCCGCGCCCTCGCGGACGTAACGCGCCATCGTCGCGGCACCCTTGCTCGACTCGTCGTCGGGGTGGGCGTGAACGGCCATCAGCCTCAGCGGTGCACTCACGAGCTCGATGCTCCTCAGTCGGGACCAGTCAGTCGCCCAGAGAGGTTAGTTTCTGCTGGGCGGTCGCGAGGGCACACCCCCCGCGGGCGACAATTGTCTCGGATAACGCTCAGGGAGTGCAGGGAGATTCCGCCATGGCCACCAGAGATGTCGAGAACGGACCGGTTCTCGGCACCCCCGACGACTTCCCCGATCGCCCCAAGCGAGGTGGCCGGCTCGTCGTCCACGTGGTGATCGGCGTGCTCGTCGCCATCATCGCCGGTGGGTGGGGATACGTGATGTGGTCGATGACCGCGGGCGGGTCGGAGGCGCCGTCGCAGGTGATCACGTTCGAGGTGCTGGGGCCCGACCGCGCCGAGATCACCTTTGAGGTGTACAAGGCAGACGATAGGGTGGCCGTCTGCCGGATCAGGGCGCTGGACGTCGATCACGCGGAAGTGGGCAGCAAGGAAGTAAGAATCCCGGCTGGTGAGGGTAGTAAGCAGCTCAAGGAAAGCCTCGACACGAGCGGTCAGGCGACTTCCGTCCACATCCAGTACTGCAATCTCGTATAGTGAGACATTTGGGGAAGCGTTCGAGCGGTTAACTTGTTAGCCTTTCGCAATTCAACCGTACGCATCCTCAAGTGATCTCAGGGCCCCCTAGGCAAGCAAGGAGAACCCGTGGCCGACTCTCGCGATGAGAACGTCACCTGGCTGACGCAGGAGGCGTACGACCGCCTGAAGGGGGAGTACGAATACCTCTCCGGCCCCGGGCGCGTCGACATCGCCAAGAAGATCGAGGCTGCCCGCGAAGAAGGCGACCTGAAGGAGAACGGCGGCTACCACGCCGCCAAGGACGAGCAGGGCAAGATGGAGGCCAGGATCTTCCACCTGCGCCAGATCCTCGACAACGCCCAGGTGGGCGAGGCCCCCAAGGCCGAGGGCGTGGTCGGGCCCGGCATGACCGTCACGATCAGGTTCGTCGGTGACGACGACGAGGTCACCTTCCTGCTCGCCTCCCGCGAGGAGAGCGGAGCGCCGATCGACGTCTATTCGCCCAAGTCCCCGCTGGGCTCGGCGATCAACGGCAAGAAGATCGGTGAGAAGGCGACCTACTCCATGCCCAACGGACGGCAGAACACCGTCGAGATCCTCGAGGCTGTGCCGTACATCGGCAACTGACCCCCCTGGACGACGACCGCCGGGCCCACGCTGGCCCGGCGGCATTTTCGCATTCGTCCGAAATTCGGCAAGACCTCAGTTTCTTAGTCAAAACCCGTAAGCGGCGCAACACACTCAAACTTGTGCCATTCATCGTGGTGGCGCTCGTGGCGGTGATGACCGCCGACGTGCTGCTGCTCACGCAGGCCCGCACGGCCGTCGAGCCCGTCGCGGTACGCGCCACGCCGAAACAGTCGCTGCTGGCCGACAAGCGCCCCCAAGAACGGCGCTCCCAAGAACAGCGCCCCCGGGAACAGACCCCGCAGGCCAGGACCCTCCAGCCGGTCGCGCCGCTGGGCAAGCTGCACAAGCCCAACCTGTTCGTGCTCACCCGAAGGCCGTTCACCAACGCCTCGTTGCAGAAGGTCGCGAGACTTTCCGGCGTACGCGCGCTGGAGCTGGCCGACGCGGCCTCGATCACGCTCGACGGCAAGCGGGTGCAGACCCTGGCCGTCAACCCCTCCACGTTCCGCGCCTACACCCCCAAGGTGACCGCCGCGTCCGACGCGCTCTGGCAGAACGTGGCGGCCGGTGACGTGGCGGTCTCGTTCGTGCTGGGCAACGACGGCGGGCTCACGCTGCACCGCCGGGTGCCGGCGGGCTCGGCGGGCAACCTGCGCATCGGCGCGTACGCCACCACGGGCTTCGGCGCGGTGGACGCGGTCGTGTCCAGGGACGTCGGCCGCACCCTCGGCGTGCCGCAGAACAACGCGCTCATCGTCAGCGCGCCCAAGGCCAACTCCGACACCCTGCGCAAGCGCATCCTGAAGGTGCTGCCCAAGGGCACGCAGGTGGCCATGGTCAACCCGGTGCTGCCCCGGCCGCGGCAGAGCGTGGCGCGCAACTGGCCGGCCGGCTCGTTCATGACGGGCGAACAGCTCACGGTGGCGCTCAGGGCGGCCGTGTCCAAGCTGGGCCGCCCCTACGTCTGGGGCGCCGAGGGCCCCGACACCTTCGACTGCTCCGGCCTGGTCCAGTGGGCCTTCGCGCAGGCCGGGGTGCGGATGCCGCGGGTGACGCACCAGCAGTGGGTCACCGGGCCGCAGGTGCCGCTCGCGCAGGCGCAGCCGGGCGACCTGCTCTTCTGGCGCAACGACCCGACCAACCCCGACTACATCTCGCACGTGGCGATCTACTGGGGTGACGGGAAGATGTTGCACGCGCCGCGCACCGGCGACGTGGTCAAGATCGTCCCGGTGAACACCCGTAACCTGGCCGGAGTCGTCCGCGTCAGCCCAGTGGCGGCAGCGGGGGTCCGTTAGAAGTTCCGGACGGTGGCAGGGCCTCCTCGACCGGAGACACGCCTCATGGACAGTCTTCGCTATCCCTTCCGTGCATCTGCGCCGCAACTATGTAATGTTGATTACATGGCAACAGATGATGCGACCGCGCAGGTGCGCGGCTGGTTCACCGGGCGGCTGCCCGAAGGCTGGTTCACCGGCGCGCCCGAGATCGTCAGGGACCGCGAGGAGATCGCGGTGCTCGGCACCCTGCCCGACCCTCCGGAGGACGTGCCGGAGTCCGAGCGCGCCGCGCTGATCGAGGGGCTCGCGGTCAGGTTCAGGGAGGAGACGCGCGAACGGCGGATCGAGATCGCCAGGGAGGCCGAGCGCAGGTTCCGGCAGAAGGTCTCCTGGGGGGTCGTCTGCGGCGGCGAGACTGTGATGTTCACCACACTCTCCGTGCCCGTCATGACCCGCCTGCGTCAGTCGGAACGCCAGGTGCTCGACACGCTCGTGGCCGCGGGTGTGGCGAGGAGTCGCAGCGACGCGCTCGCCTGGTGCGTGCGCCTGGTGGGCAAGAACACCGACACCTGGCTGAGCGATCTGCGCGACGCTCTCCAGCACGTCGACCGCGTTCGCTCCGCGGGGCCGGACGTGAATTCCTGAGACGGCCCAGGGGATACGGCTCCGGCATTGGACTAAACCACTTCGGAAATTGGTTTAGACCAGCTTAATTGGACTGGACCAATGCTCGGAATTGCTTCTTTTAAATCCGCTCAGCCTGGGTAGGCTCCCCCAATCGTCAAGGCCTCTGCCTGCGGCGACGGCCTGGTCAAGAGGTCTATGCCAATTGGCTTTCCGGCCGCCTCGTCGTTAATGATGACTGGGCCTTGGAAGAGTGGAGGAGTCACCGCCGTGTCCGTTTCCGTGGAAGTAGCCGCACCCACCACCAATAGTGAATTGCGGGCGTGGGTGAGCGACATCGCAGCCCTGACCCAGCCCGACCGCATCGAGTGGTGCGACGGGTCTGAGGAGGAGTGGACGCGTCTGACCAACCTCCTCGTCGAGCAGGGAACGCTCACGCGCCTGGCCGCCAGGCCCAACAGCTTCTACGCCAAGTCCGACCCCACCGACGTGGCACGGGTGGAGGACCGTACCTTCATCTGCTCCGAGCGGGAGGAGGACGCCGGGCCCACGAACAACTGGATCGCCCCGGACGAGATGCGGCAGACGTTCGGCGAACTGTACAAGGGCTGCATGCGCGGCCGGACCATGTACGTCGTGCCCTTCTGCATGGGCCCGCTGGGCGGCGAGATCTCGCAGCTCGGCGTCGAGATCACCGACTCCGCGTACGTCGCCGTCTCCATGCGGGTCATGACCCGCATAGGAGACAGGGCGCTGCGGCTGATCGAGGAGCGCGGCGACTTCGTCAAGGCGGTGCACTCGGTCGGGGCGCCGCTCGAACCCGGCCAGGACGACGTGCCCTGGCCGTGCAGCAGGACGAAGTACATCAGCCACTTCCCCGAGACCCGCGAGATCTGGTCCTACGGCTCCGGCTACGGCGGCAACGCCCTGCTCGGCAAGAAGTGCTACGCCCTGCGCATCGCCAGCGTCATGGCCCGCGACGAGGGCTGGCTGGCCGAGCACATGCTCATCCTCAAGCTCACGCCTCCGTCCGGCGAGACCCGCTACATCGCGGCCGCCTTCCCGAGCGCGTGCGGCAAGACCAACCTCGCCATGCTCCAGCCCACGATCCCGGGCTGGAAGGTCGAGACGATCGGCGACGACATCGCCTGGATGCGCTTCGGCGACGACGGCCGGCTCTACGCGATCAACCCCGAGGCCGGCTTCTTCGGCGTCGCCCCCGGCACCGGCGAGGTGACGAACGCCAACGCGATCAAGACGCTCTGGGGCAACAGCATCTTCACCAACGTCGCACTCACCGACGACGGCGACGTGTGGTGGGAGGGCCTCACGGAGCGGCCTCCCGCGCACCTGACCGATTGGAAGGGCCGCTCGTGGACGCCTGACAGCGACGAGCCCGCCGCCCATCCGAACGCCCGCTTCACCACCCCGGCCGGGCAGTGCCCGACCATCGCACCCGAGTGGCAGGACCCCAAGGGCGTGCCCATCTCGGCGATTCTGTTCGGCGGCCGCCGCGCCACCGCCGTACCTCTGGTGACAGAGTCGCTGAGCTGGGAGCACGGCGTCTTTCTCGGAGCCAACGTCGCCTCCGAGAAGACCGCCGCCGCCGAGGGCAAGGTCGGCGAGCTGCGCCACGACCCGTTCGCCATGCTGCCGTTCTGCGGCTACAACATGGGCGACTACTTCGGCCACTGGATCCGGATCGGCCGGCGCGAGGGCGCGCGGCTGCCGCGCATCTACTACGTCAACTGGTTCCGCAAGAACGCCGACGGCACGTTCATCTGGCCGGGCTTCGGCGAGAACAGCCGGGTGCTCAAGTGGATCGTCGAGCGGCTGAACGGCGAGGCCAAGGCCGTGCCCACCGCGATCGGCCTGTTGCCGGACGACCTCGACACCGAGGGCCTGGACCTGCCCGAGGAGGACCTGCGCACGCTGCTGAGCGTCGACCGCGAGGTGTGGCGCGAGGAGGCCGCGCTGATCCCGGCCCACTTCGAGAAGTTCGGCAGTCACCTGCCGAAGGAGCTGTGGGACGAGTACAACGCGCTGCTCGACCGCCTCGGCTGACGCGCATTCCCTTGTGCGGTACGGCGGATGCCGTCTAACTTGACGCACTGTCGTACCGCGAGGGAGGAACGCCCGTGGACTCGATCCTGCTCGTCGCGGCCATCGGCGTGTTCCTCGTGGTCGGCTGGGCCGGGCAGCGGGTCGAACGCGAGCGCCGCCGGGTCGGCGAGCGCGAGCCGAGCGGCGCCGGCCACCGGCTGAGCCACTACGAGCTGGCCTACCTGGCGGGCGGGCCGAGACGGGCCATCAACACGGCGCTGGCCGTCCTCGCGACGCCCGGCGCCGTCCGCGTGTCCAGGGGCTCGCAGGTGACGCCGGTGCACGGGGTGCGTCCCTCGCCCGAGCCGATGGAACAGGCCGTGCTGGACGCGCTGGCGGCCGGGCCGGGCGGCTGCCGGGCCGGTGAGCTGCGCCGCGAGCTGGAACGGCACCCCGCCCTCACGGCGCTGGCCGGCGGGCTGGAGGCACGCGGCCTGATCGTGCCCGAGCAGGCGTACGGCACGGCGTGGCGGCTCAGGGACCGGCTCAAGTGGATCACCCTCGGAGCCGCCGGCTACCTGGTGCTGCTGATCGTGCTGGACAACCTCGACCTGGCGGGGGAGGAGACGGCGTTCGCCGGAGCGCTGTTCATCGCGGCGGTCGCCCTGGTCACGGGTCTGGTGGCACTCGCCAAGCAGGACCGGCGGCTGCACAACGTCACCACCAGGGAGGGCCGCGCCGTCCTGGTCGCGGCCCGCGGCCACCATCCCAGAGGCGTGCGCGACCCGGCCTCGCTGGCTCTGGCGGTGGGCGTCCCCGTCGCCCTGTACGGCCTCCAGGACGCCGGTGACCAGGCGCTCTGCGACGAGCTGTCGGCAGGGGACCCCGGGGGCGACTGCGCCGGCGCCTGCGGCACCCATCCGGGCGGCGACGGCGCCACGTACGGCACCGACTCCTACGGCGGGGGCGACTTCGGCGGCTCAGGCGGTGACTCGGGAGGCGGGTCGAGCTGCGGGTCCGGTTGCGGGTCGAGTTGTGGTGGCGGCAGCGGATGACCCAGGACCGGCGAGTATCCCATGATCGGCAAATGCGGAAAAGTACCGGGAGATAGCGAAACGAGCAGAAGTCCGGCTGTCGCGTCCGCGGTGTCTAGCGTGCTTCGTAGGCGTACCATCCGGTACGCACTCCCAGCTCGGCCTACGAGGGGAGGCCGCACATGGACTTGTTTCTGCTGATCGTTTCGGTGGGCCTGGGTGCTTACGCCGTCAGCACCACCACGAACATCCGGCGCGCACGGGCCGACATCCTGGCCACCGCCGGATCCGGGCGCCTGCGTCTCGGCCACTACGACCTGGCGTACCTGGTGGGCGGCCCGCAACGGGTGGCCGACACCGCCATCGCGTTGCTGGCCGGCTCCGGCGACCTGCGCATGTCACGCGGCGGCAGGGTGCACAAGGTGGCGAAGGGGACCGTCACCCGCGAGCCGGTGGAGGCGGCCGTGCTCGGCGCGGTGGCCGTCCGCTCGGGCCTGCCCGTGATGTCGCTGCGGATCGAGGTCACCAGGAGCTTCGCGGTGCAGGCGATCAAGGAGCGCCTCACGGACGAGGGCCTTCTCGTCGAGGACGGCTCGTTCGCGCGGGTGCGCGGGCTCTGCTTCCGGCTGCGGATGACATCGGTGGCGGCCTACGCCGGCGCCGGGCTGGAGGGGCTGACGGTGCTCGTGGACCCGGCCTTCCCCGCCGTCCTGGCTCTGCTCGTCTTCGCGGGTACGGGGATCGCCGCCGAGGTCGTGCTGGCCGGTCACCGGCGCCGCCTGCGCGACGGGCTGACCGCGTCGGGCCACGAGGCGATCGAGCTGGCCAGGCGCGAGAACGCCGAGGGCGTCGCCGAAGGCCCCGTGCCGATCGCGCTCTACGGGCCCCGTTCCGTCCAGGACCCGGCTCTGCGGACGGAATTGCGCAAGCGTGAGCCCCGTCGCGAACGCCGGCTCAGGGCCGCCCCCTCCTACGCCGGCAACGGCACGCTGGTCTCCTGCAGTCACACATCGGGCTACGGCAGCGGAGCGTCCGGCTGCGGCGGAGGCGGCGGCTGCGGCGGCGGAGGTTGCGGAGGAGGATGCTGAGATGGCCGGGCTGGGCGTGGGCATCGGGTGGCGGTCCGAGCTGGACCTGACCATCGAACGGATGGACGGCGTCGACTTCCTTGAGGTGGTCGCCGAGAACGTCAAGCCCGCGCGGTTACCCGAGTCGCTTCGGGTGCTGCGGGCCAGGGGCCTGACGGTGATCCCGCACGGGGTGTCGCTCGGGATCGGGGGCGCCGAACCGCCCTCCCCGGCCCGCCTGGCCCACCTGGCCGCCTGCGCGGAGGTCCTGGACGCGCCCCTGGTGAGCGAGCACCTGGCGTTCGTCAGGGGCGGCGGCCTGGAGGCCGGGCACCTGCTGCCCGTGCCGCGCACCCGCGCGTCGCTGCGGGTCGTCACGGAGAACGTGCGCCGCGCCCAGGACGCACTGCCCGTCCCGCTGGCGCTGGAGAACGTCGCCGCCATCTTCGGCTGGCCCGAGGACGAGCTGACCGAGGCGGAGTTCCTGGCCGAGCTGGTGGAACGCACGGGGGTGGGGCTGCTGATCGACGTGGCCAACCTCTACACCAACCAGGTCAACCTGGGCCTCCCGGCCGTGGCGGCGCTCGACGCGCTGCCGCTCGACCACCTGGCGTACGCGCACGTCGCCGGTGGGTACGAGCACGACGGCATCTGGCACGACACGCACACCACGACCGCGCCGCAGGCTGTGCTCGACCTGCTCACCGAGTTGTGCGCCCGCGTCACCCCGCCGGGCGTGCTGCTGGAGTGGGACGACGAGTACCCGAGCGACGCGGTGCTGGCGGGCGAGCTGTCCAGGATCAGGGCCGCGATGGCCCTGGCGGGAGAGCGCCGGTGAGCCGGGGGTCGTACGAGGACGAGGCGCCTCGGCTGGCCGAGGCGCAGGCTCGGGTCGTGGCGGCGCCG
>NZ_BAAAMU010000108.1:0-34160 GCF_039529435.1 Nonomuraea maheshkhaliensis | reverse complement strand
GTTCGGGCCACCGGGGCCGGTGCCCGGGCCGGGACCGGTCCCTGGACCGGCGCCCGGGCCGGCGTCCGCGCGGGCCGCGTCGGTCCTGGCGGCGGCGGAGTGCGCGGCGGCGAGCGTGCTCAGCGGGTGAGCCAGGGCGGAGGCGACGTCCGGGTTGAACGGGCTGATGCTGCCGGTCCGCCCCGCGCCGCCGAGGAAGCCGCCCGCCAGCGATTCGGCGGTGAACGGGTTCTGCAACTGCCCGTACACGACACCGTTGGCGATGAAGCTGCCCACCGGGGAGGCGATCGTGTTCGTCAGGCCGGTGGTGAGGGCGCGGCCGGTGAAGCCGGGGACGCTGCTGGTGAGGCGGGACACGGGCCCGGACAGGCGGGTGCCGATGACGGCGCCGGTGCCCGCTCCGACGATCGAGGCGGCGGACTTCTGCCAGTCCCACTCCTGGCGGGTGCCCATCTTGATCTGCTGGTACTGGGCCGCCGCGTCGATGAAGAACTCCTCGCCGATCTCCTCGATGAGTTCCCTGCCGATCGGCGAGGCCAGCAGCCGGACGATGGCGCCGCGCCCGGTGGCGCCGCTGAGCACGGCCACCCGGGCCAGCCTGGTGGCGCCGGCCTCGGGGCCGGCCACGGTCGCGAGCCGGACGAGGATGCGGCTCAGCGCCGCGCGGGCGCCGGCCGCGTACGGGCCGATGAGCGCGGTGGAGGCCCCCGCGCTGAAGAAGGAGACGATGATGGCGATGCCGATGGCGATGACCGTGATCCAGAACGCCACGTTGATGGAGAGCTTGGAGTACTGCGTCTCCACGGCGAAGTCGTTGGCCTGCTGCGCGTAGGCCCGCGCGTTGCGGTCGACGCCGGAGATGCCGTCCTCGCCGTACAGGGCCTTGATCCTGGTGACGAAGTGCGCGGTGGCGGGCGAGGCCCAGCCGGTGACGACGGTGCGCGCGGCCGAGCCCGCGGGCCCGGCCGAGCCGACGGCCCCGTCGGCCAGCGCCTCGTACGCCCGCGCCAGCTGCGACAGCCCGCTCTCTGTCGCCTCGGGCCATTTCTGGCCGGCGGACAGCATGGGGATCAGCCAGTGGACGACCCAGCCGGGTAACGCCTCGGTCTCCCAGACGGGGCGGATGTCGCTGTCGATGGTGACGGCGCGCCCCCGGCTCGGCCGGTCCCCCGTGTCCTGGACGTCGATTCCGCCCGTGTGCGTCATGCCCGGGTGCCTCAGACCTCTCGCTGCCGCGCGAGGGCCGTGAGGTCGTGCCTGATGTCGGCGTCCGTCTGGAGGGTGTTGTCGATGGCCGTCCTGAGCCGGTCGCCCGCGTCCGTGATCTCCTTGGCGAGCCGGCCGCACTGGTTGAGCAGCTCGCCGGGCCCGCCGTCGCGGAAGTGCGTACGGATGAAGGCCTCGCCCTCCATCCCGCCGCCCCAGGGCGCACTGGCGATGCGCGCCTCGACGTCGGTGACCAGCTTGGGCAGGCTCCGCTCGACCTCCTCGGCCATCACGGACCACGCGGAGATGCCCCGGTCGACGATCGGCTTGGCGATGGCCGCGCCGTCCCACTCCTTCACTCGGCACCTCCGGCAAGCTGGGACAGGACCGCCTCGATGTCTCCGTCGAGGTGCGCCTGGAACTGCTCGGGCGGGATCACGGGCGCGAAGATCTCCACGATGCGCTCGCGGGCGGTGGCGCCGGCCCGTTGCGCGGTGGTCACGATCGTGTCGGCCAGTCCGCGCGCGTCGGGGCGCCGGTAGATGCGCGGGTCCAGGTCGATCCGGACGAGCTCGCCGCGCGATCCGACGGTCACCGACACGAGACCGTCGGGCGAGGTCTCCGTCACCTGGACCGCTCTGGCCCTGGTGTGCAGTTCGAGGCCCTGGTCCTGTAGCCGGGTGAACATCTCACGCAGTTCGTCGGCGTAGGCCCGTACTCCCGCCACGTCTGGCCGCTCCGGTGATCCCATGACCCTCTCATGACGCTCTCGCCTGTTACGACGCATGTTCCTGAGGAGTAAGTTTCCGTCACATGAACACCAACAAACAAGAGTCTGTCGCAAAAGTGAGGATTCCGGAGAGCTTTCCCGGTGGGTTCAGGGTGTGATGAGTACGGCCTCCTCGCGCATTTCGTCCACTTCGTCACGATTTGCCCAGCATCGATAGACGCCTCGCTCGATCCGGTCGAGCCCCAGGCGGCGCGCGGTGAGCACCGATCCGCCGAGGTATTCGAGCAGCAGCCGCCCGTCCCGCTCCTCGTGCACCTGGAACGGCTCGCCGCGCCAGCGGCACACCACGGTCACGAAGTGCAGCGACTCGCACTCCCCCACCGGGACCGTGCGCACGTGGCAGCCCGGCTCGACCTCCTCGAACCCGTCGGCCGGGTCGGTCCTGCGCAGGCGTACCCACAGCTCCAGGGCGTGCGGCTCGGGGCTGGCGGCGTAGTCGGCCCCCCGCCAGCGCGCCCGGTAGGAGTGCCAGACGGTCACGCCGCCCTCCCGATCAGCAGCCAGCGGCGCAGGTCGCCGTGGTAGACGGCCCTGCGGTGCTCGGTTCCCGCGGTGGTCAGCTCCCAGATCTCGGCGCCGTGGGGCAGGCCCACGCCGTACACCTTGTACTCGCGGATGACGTTGTCGGGGCTGGGCACCAGCCCCATGCCGGCGAACGGCGGCTCCTCGACCACCCAGCCCGCCACCGCCTCCCGACCCTCCTCGTCGGTCCCCCCGTACGGCGTACGGTAGAGGCCGAGCCCGACGGGACGCCAGCGCAGGATGTTCAGCGAGCCGCTCGCGCTGAGCAGGTCCGGCCGGCCCAGCGCCGCCGCGAGGACCGCGGGGGTGGCGATGTGGGAGACGTCGAGCGCGTGGTGGCAGTAGCCCGACACCCTCGGCTCGCTCGTGGCCAGCAGATCGGGCAGGTCGGCCGTGGCGATCAGCTTCTGCACCACGGGCACGCCCGACTCCGGGTCGAGCAGGAGGTCCTGGGTCATCGTGGGCACCGCGAGCCGCGCCACCGTCCCCGGTTCCAGCGGGAACGAGACCGTCAGCCCCGGGTTGACCGCCAGCCCCCATCGCGGGTCGGGCCAGCCGGCCGCCAGCTCCGTCATGGAGATGACCCGGCAGTGCGTGGCGGTCCCGCCGGTGGCCAGCAGCATCGCCTCGACCGAGGTATAGGCGAGCAGCCACGTCCGCCCGGGGCCCGAGGCGGTCGCCCAGGCGGGCGTCTCCTCGCCCGCCGCCGCGGCGGCGGTGATCGGCAGCGCCAGGTCCGCACTGCGCAGCAGGCTGAGGCACAGCGCCAGGTGCCCGTCCCGGTGAGCGGCCCACAGCTGCTCCTCGAACGGGCTCACCGGCAGATGATCATCTTCGGCCATCCGCCCATTGTGCCGGGTACGCGCGCCGTGCCGCGCCCGCGCCCGCGCGCGTCAGGAGGCCGGCGCGCCGGTTGGTTCCGGCGCGGGGATGATGCGTTCTGTGCCTTCGTCCCAGCGCCACGGCACGTCGTGCCCGTGCAGGCGCACCCCGCCGATCCAGCGGTCGAGGCCGTTGAGCGCCACGTGGTCCGCCGCCCCGGCCAGCACTCGCTCCCCCGCCTTGGTCAGCCGCAGCTCGGTGCCGCGATCGACCGGGCGGCCGGCCGGCTCGGCGTCCAGGAGCGGGACGGGCGCGCGGGCCAGCCGTTCCATCATGGCGTAGCACCAGGAGTCGCCGAGGTACGGGCGCGTCTCGCGCGCGGCGGCGCGGACGAACGCCGTCCCGGCCTCGGTGGCGCCGCCGGCGACGGCGGCCAGCACGCGCCGTTCGGTCAGCGACAGCCCGTCGCGGGTCGAGGGATATTCGCGGCTGAGCCGGTCGAACGCCTCGCCCAGGAAGCGCAGCTCGGCCGAGCGGTGGGCGGCGACGGCGCCCAGGCCGTCGGGGGCCGGAGCACGGAAGGCCTCCCACGCTCGGGTGGCCCGGTCGAGCGCGGCGGGGGTGAGCCGGATGGGGGCGTTCGTGCCGGGCAGCGCGCGCAGCTGATCGGCCGTCAGCTCGCCGAGGCCGCCGAAGCGGGCGATGCCGGGGTGCTCGCCGATGCAGATCAGCGTGATCCGCTCCGCCGGCACCCCGAGGCCGGCCAGGCGGGACAGGATCTCGATGATCTGGAGCTGGTCGTACAGGTCCGCCTCGAACCACAGGACGTACTCGCCGTCGCGGTTGCCGGCCAGCGTCCGGTCCCGTTCGGCGAACATGCGCGCGCCCTCCGCACGGTCGTCCGCGTCCGCCCCGGTCAGGAACGCCGCCCTGATCCGGCGCAGTTCCTCCGGCTCCACATCGGGCACGGGGCCCTCGTGCAGGACGTCGCGCCAGTAGATGAGGCGGGGCGCGAGCCCGGTGCCGGGCAGGTCGGTGGCATCGCCGTTGCTCACGTGCAGCGCCGCCGTCAGGCACGCGCCCCTGCGGGCGCGCTTGAAGCCGGACAGTCTGGTCATCGTCCTCTCCCGCGCCGGATGGGGCGGACCGCATTTTACCTGGTACGACGGGCGTTCACGAGGTGATCAGCTGGATCGGCAGCAGCAACGCGTTCGCCAGGCCGCCGCCCAGGATCAGGCCGGAGCCGACGGTGGCGGCGAAGGCGCCCTCGTCCTTCCTGCTGCGTTGCGAGACGAGCTTGGCCACGCTGCCGAGCAGGATGGCGGCGGAGGTGGCGGCGGGCAGCAGCACGCCCAGGCCCAGCAGGGTAGGCAGGATCGGCGTCCAGGCCAGGGCCAGCCCGGCCAGCCCCGCCGGGACGAGGAAGAGCAGGGCCGAGCGCGCGTACTCCGGAGACCCCCTGAGCAGGGCGTTCAGGAAGGCCATGGCGCTCGACGTGGGCGCGGGGAAGGCGGCGGTGCCGACGCCGCCCAGCTCGTCGATCAGGAAGAGCAGCGTGACGCCCGTTCCGACGCCGGCGACGCTGCCGATCGCCTGGCAGGCGAGCAGTTGGCGGGTGCGGGGCGCGTCCCGTGCTGTGGAGGCCACCTTGGCCGCCTCGATGTAGTACGCCGACGCCAGCGCCGAGCCGCAGACCAGGCCGACGAGCAGGTACGCCGTCCCCTGCGGCACGTGTGCCAGCGCGAGGACGACCAGGGTGAGGAACTGGAGCACGCCCGTGGGCGCCATCCCGGTGGCGGCGTTGACCCGGTTCAGGATGACGGCGAACAGCGGGGCGAGGACGATCAGGGCGGCGCTGCCGCCGCCACGGCGATCACGCCCGCCCCCGCCGGCCACCGGTGGCCGCCTCTCCCCCGCATCACCCCGGCGACGGCCCGGCGCGGCCCGCCCGCCAGCCTGACCACGAAACCGCAGGCGTAGCCGAGCAGCAGGCCCACGCCCACGGCGAGGATCCAGGGCGAGCCGAGGTGCTCGGCATAGGCGGGGGCGGGTCGCGACGCGTTGGCGTACCAGACGACGAGGGAGTACGCGGCCCCGAGGCCGATCCAGACCGTGGCCGTCCCCGGCAGGCGCAGGCCGAGTCCGAAGAGCATCGGCGACAACGACAGGGCGAGGTAGGGCGGCAGGCCGGGGGCGGGCGGCAGGGAGTCCCGGCCGGCGAGCGCGGCCGCGAACGACAGCACGGCCGCGACGACGGCGGCCACGACGATGAGCCGCTGCCTTTCCGCGCCCGCCTCGCGGTCGCCGGAGCCGGTGAGGGTGTGCATGAGGTCGATGACCGGCCATAAGGCCGGATATTTCAGACCAGGATCGCCGATGATCGTGGGGGCCAGGACGACGCCCAGGACGAGACCGAGGAGGTTAGCCAGGAGCGCGAGGCCGACGAGCGAGATCCACGACGGCAGGGGCTCGCCGCTCAGCAGGCCGGCGCCGATGCTGGTGTCGATCGCGGAGACCGCCAGGGTGCCTCCCGAGGCGGTCGCGTAGGTGACGAACAGGGTCCGCCAGGTCAGCCTCCGCAGCAGTCGTAGCGCGGCGCCGCCGAGCAGCACGCTGATGATCGCGCCGCCGGATCCGGTGCCCGCCTTGAAGGCCAGGATGACGTTGAGCACGCTGAGACAGCCGCCGAGGAGCATGCCGAGCGCGATGGGCGCGAGGGTGAGGTGACGGGGTGGCGGCGGGTGTTCCTCGCTCGGGTCCGACCGCATGAACCGGCCTACGCCCGCCCGTGGAGCAGGCGCAGACCGGCGGTTCTCCGGAGACGGTGACTACCCCTGGTCTTCACCGAAGATCCTCCTCACGACCGCGCGCGTCGCGCTCATCGCGCCCGGCCGCTGCACGCACGCCCAGCGAGCACGCGCATGCCGTCCCGACCGCTCACCGTCCCGGCTCCGCTGATCCCGAACCCTCAGGATCCGGCACGGGCTCACCCGATGTCGAGCGCGGAACGGACGCCAAGCGGGGCCCGGCGCCCAACGGTCCTGCGCCGAGCGGGGGAACCCCTGGGGTGGGTCAGGCCGGTCGGGTGGCCAGTTGCCGGAGGCGGGGTTCGCCGATCATGGTGAGCATGTCGGTGTGCGTCGGGGTCCAGCCGAGTTCGCTCCGCGCGCGGGGTACGCGGCAGCGGCTTGATCCGGCCAGGATCAGGCCGCCCATGTCGCCCCGCACCCCCGCGCCCTCCTCCGGGGTCAGGCTGCGGGTGCCGCAGCCCAGGTCGGCCGCCACCGCCTCGGCGATCCACCGGTTCGGGATCTCGCCGGCGACCGCGTGGTACAGCGCGCCCGCGGTCCCCTTCTCCAGCGCCGGTGCGGCGGCGCGTGCCGGCTGCTCGACGCCCCGGCGGCGAGCGGCTCGACTTCGAACGGGTCGTCCTCGCCGAAGCCGTCCTCGCTCCAGGAGCCGCCGGTGCGCTGGATGAGGACGCCCGCGCCGGAGGTGAACACGAAGGTCTTGCCGGTACCGGCGAGGGCGTCGAGCAGGCCGGCGACCGTGCGTTCCTCCGTCTCCGGGTCCGGCTGGGCGGCGTAGATCACCGCGTCGGCCTGCCCGGCGGCCGTGACGGCGGCGGCGAACCTGTCATGATCCCTTTCGTAGGTCCCGCTGCGGACTCCACCGCCGGGCCCATCGCCGGGCGAGCCGGGAACGCCGCCGGGTCCGTCGGCGGGCGGGCCGGGGAGGTCGCCGGACAGGGGTGTGATGCCCTGGGCGGCCAGGGGTGCGGCGGCTTCGCCGGTGCGGGCCAGGCCGGTGACCGTGTGGCCCTGGGCCGCGAGGTGGCGGGCGACGGCTCCGCCGACGAATCCGGTGGCGCCGATGACCAGGACGTTCACTGCGGCAGGGTGCTGCGCTCGCCGCCGTTGGCGACGATGACGGTGCCGTTGATGTAGCTGCTGTCGGCGTGGATGAGGAACTGGACGATCGAGGCGATCTCCTCGGGCTCGCCGATCCGCTCGCGGATGTTGACCTTGCCCATCAGCTCGATGTTCTCGCCGAGCATGGCGGTGGTGCCCGCGGTGCGGACCGGGCCTGGCGAGACGCCGTTGATCCGGACGCCGCTGGGGCCGAACTCCGTGGCCCAGGAGCGGGTCAGCAGTTCGATGGCGGCCTTCGACGCCCCGTACGCGCCGCCGGTCGGCGCGGGCGACGTCGCCGCGGTCGAGGTGATGTTGACGATGAACCCGTGCCCGCGCTCGGCCATGCCCGGCGCGAGCGCGCCCACGAGCAGGAACGGGGCCCGGGTGTTGATGGCGAGCTGCTCGTCGAAGCTCTCGGCGCTGGTGCCCGGCGTGCTGGTGAAGGTGTAGATCCCGGCGTTGTTGACCAGGATGTCCACCTCGCCGGCCGCGGCGCCCAGGGCCTGGACCTCGTCGGCGTTGGCCAGGTCGGCCGTGACGAAGCGGGCGGTGCCGCCTTCGGCGGTGATCTCCTTGACGAGCTGGGCGCCGCGTTCCGGGTCGCGGCCGTGGGCGATGACGTGGACGCCGTCGGCGGCCAGCCGCAGCGCGACGGCACGGCCGATGCCGGCGGTCGCGCCGGTAACGAGGGCGGTGAGGGTGCGTGCGGGAGCGATGGTCATGGTGTCGGGCTCACTTTCTGGGTTGGTCTGTCCAAAAACGTAGGAGCATTTTCTGGATTGTGCAACCCAATCCGGTAGGCTCTGAGACGTGGCCGAAGCAACCAAGCCCCGCCGCCTGACCCCGAAGGGCCAGGCCACCAAGAACCGCATCATCGAGGCGGCGACCGCGCTCATCGCCCAGCGCGGCGTGGCCGGCACCGGCATCGAGGACGTACGCGCCGCCGCGGGCGTCAGCGGCTCGCAGCTCTACCACTACTTCGACAGCAAGCAGGCCCTGATCAGGGCGGTCATCACCCGCCAGGCCGACTCCGCGCTCGATCCAGGGCTGCCGCGAATAACGGCTCTCGACAGCTTCGAGGCCCTGCGCGCCTGGGCCGACGCGGCGATCGAGCGCCAGCGGGAGAACGGCTGCCGCGGCGGCTGCGACCTCGGCACGCTGGCCGGCGAGCTGAGCGGCACCGACGAGGAGTCCAGGACCGACCTGGCCAACGGCTTCCTGCGCTGGAAGGACCTGATCCTCAACGGGCTGCGGGCCATGCGCGAGCGCGACGAGCTGCGCGCCGACGCCGACCTCGACGAGCTGGCCTTCGCGCTGCTCTCCGCCCACCAGGGCGGCACCCTGCTGTCGCAGACGGTGCTCGACGTGCAGCCGCTGGAGGCGTCGATGAACGCGACGCTGGCCTACATCCGCTCGTTCGCCACGGATCAGCAGCCCGTACGGTAAGGGCAGTTTTCTCCCTTATGCCCCCGTCCCCCTATAGTTAGGTTTACCTACCCGATATACATAAAAGCGGCCGCCCCCGTCCCGCGTGCCGGCCGCTGTGCTCAGGAGTCACCTTGACCAGGAAGTTCGCCGGCGTCGCGGTCGCCTTGGCCCTCGCTCTCGCCGCATGCGGATCGGACCCGGCGGCCGCACCCCAGGAGGGCGCCGGCAGCGGCGCCGCCACGATCGAGATCGGCTCCCTGTACGAGCCGCAGAACCTCGACAACACGGCCGGCGGCGGCCAGGGCGTGACGGAGACGTTCAACGGCAACGTCTACGAGGGCCTGTACCGGCTCACCGACGCGGGCAAGGTGGAGAACCTGCTGGCCGAGAGCCAGGAGGTGTCGGACGACGGCCTCACCTACACCTTCAAGCTGCGCCAGGGCGTGACGTTCCACTCGGGCAAGGCGCTGACGTCCGCCGACGTGAAGCAGAGCATCGAGCGGGTGAGCGCGGAGGACTCGCAGTCGGCGCGCAAGAGCCAGCTCGAGGTGATCAAGTCCGTGACCGCGCCCGACGAGCGCACCGTGGTGGTCAAGCTGTCCAGCAGGTCGATCTCCCTGCTCTACAACCTGAGCTACGTGTGGATCGTCAACGCCGGGGCCAAGGACCTGACGACCGGCGAGGACGGTACGGGGCCGTACAAGCTGGGGTCCTGGAAGCGCGGCTCGACGCTCAGCCTGGAGCCCTTCCCCGGCTACTGGGGGCCGAAGCCGGCCAACGGCGGCGTGGTGTTCCACTACTTCACCGAGGCCACCGCGCTCAACAACGCGCTGCTCACCGGCGCCGTGGACGTCGTCACCAGCGAGCAGAGCCCCGACGCGCTGGCCCAGTTCACCGGCAACCCCGACTACAAGGTGGCCGAGGGCCACTCCACGACCAAGCTGCTGCTCGCCTTCAACGACAGGAAGGCGCCGTTCGACAAGCCGCTGGTGCGCAAGGCCGTCTCCTCCGCGATCGACGACGCCAAGCTGCTGGAGTCGATCTGGGCCGGGCACGGCAGCCTGATCGGCTCGATGGTGCCGCCCACCGACCCGTGGTACGAGGACCTGACGAAGGTCAACCCGTACGACGTCGAGCTGGCCAAGAAGCAGCTCGCCGAGGCCGGTTACGCGAGCGGTTTCCGCTTCACCCTGGACACGCCCAACTACGACCCGCATCCGACGGTGGCCACGTTCGTCAAGAGCGAGCTGGCCAAGGTCGGCATCACCGTCGACATCAACGTGATCACCGCCGACGAGTGGTACAGCAAAGTGTTCAAGAAGCGCGACTTCGCCGCCACCCTCCAGGAGCACGTCAACGACCGCGACGTGGTCTGGTACGGCAACCCCGACTTCTACTGGGGCTACGACAACAAGCAGGTCACCGGCTGGGTCGAGGAGGCGGAGCGGGCCAAGACCGCCGAGGAGCAGACCGAGCTGCTGAAGAAGGCCAACCGGCAGATCGCCGAGGACGCCGCCAGCGACTGGCTCTACCTCTACCCGCAGATCGTGGTGGCCTCCTCGAAGCTGTCCGGCTATCCGGTCAACGGCCTGAACTCGCAGTTCTACGCGTACGGGATCAAGAAGGGCTGATGGCGCGTTACCTGCTGCGCCGCACGGCCTTCCTGCTGGGCTCGCTGCTGCTGGCGGCCTCGCTGCTGTTCGTGCTGCTGCGGCTGCTGCCCGGCGATCCGGCCAACGCCCTGCTGTCGATCGGCGCGACTCCCGAGCAGATCGCGGCGGCGCGCCGCCAGACCGGCTCGGACCTGCCGCTGCCCGAGCAGTTCGCTGCCTGGCTGGGCGGCCTGGCCCGGCTCGACCTCGGCACCTCCTACGTCAGCAAGCTGCCGGTCGGGAGCGAGATCGCGGCCCGGCTGGTGGTCACCGTGCCGCTGACGCTGCTGGCGTTCGCGCTGGCGGTGGTGGTGGCGGTGCCGGTCGGCTTCCTGGCCGCGCACCGGGCTCAGCGCTGGTACGGGCCGCTGCTCAGCGGTTTCGCGCAGCTCGGGATCGCGGTGCCGGTGTTCTGGATCGGCATGCTGCTGGTGACGGTGTTCGCGCTGCGCCTGCGGCTGCTGCCGGCCGGCGGGTTCCCGCGCGAGGACTGGGCCGAGCCGGGACGGGCGCTGACTGCGCTGGTCCTGCCGGTCGTCACCATCGCGCTGGTCATGTCGGCCTCGCTGATCCGCTACGTCCGCGCGGCCACGCTTGACGTGCTGGGCAGCGACCACCTGCGCACCGCGCGGGCGCTGGGCGAGTCGTTCGCCGGCGCCATGTGGCGGCACGGCCTGCGCAACGCGGCCGGGCCGGTCATCGCGGTGCTCGGCATCGAGCTGGCCACGACGTTCCTGGGCGCGGTGGTGGTGGAGAGCGTGTTCGCGCTGCCCGGCCTCGGGACCCTGCTGATCGAGGGCATCTCCGAGCACGACTATCCGGTCATTCAGGGCGTGCTCGCGGTCAGCACGTTCGCGGTGCTGGTGATCGGGTTCGCCGCCGACGTGGCGCAACGCCTGATCGATCCGCGGCTGCGGACCCGCCTGGGGCGCTCGTGAAGGGGCCCAGGAGCAGGAGGACCGGGTGCGAGGGGCCTGCGAGCAAGGGGCTCGCCGCCGGGTGCGTGCTGGTCGGCGTGGTGCTCGCGGTGGCCGTCGTGT
This sequence comes from Nonomuraea maheshkhaliensis, assembly GCF_039529435.1. Lineage (NCBI taxonomy): Bacteria > Bacillati > Actinomycetota > Actinomycetes > Streptosporangiales > Streptosporangiaceae > Nonomuraea > Nonomuraea maheshkhaliensis. Next base: position 22,786 of record NZ_BAAAMU010000108.1, on the reverse strand, counting down.
CGCTGGTGTGGCTGCCGTACGATCCGGCCGACACCTCGGGCGGCCGGCTGGTCCCGCCGGGCGGCGAGCATCTGCTGGGCACCGACAAGCTGGGCCGCGACCTGCTCACCCAGCTCATGATCGGCGCCCGCATCGCGCTGGTGGCCGGCGGCGGGTCGGTGCTGCTCGGCGGCGCGCTCGGGGTGCTCGCCGGGCTGGCCGCCGGGTTCGCGACGCGGTGGCTCGACGACGCGCTGGCCGCCGCCCTGGACGCCTTGATCGCCTTCCCTACGTTGCTGCTGGCCATGCTGGTGGTCGCGGTGCGGCAGGCGTCGCTCGGCTCGGCGGTGCTGGCGATCGGGCTGGCCATGTCGGCGGTGGTCGCGCGGCTGACCAGGATCCTGGTCAAGCGGGTGCTCGCGCAGGACTACATCACGGCGGCGCGTACGTCGGGCAGCTCGTGGCCGCGGATCATCGCCGGACACGTGCTGCCGAACATCTGGCCGACGCTGCTGGTCAACCTGGCCCTCCAGCTCGGCCTGGCCGTGCTGGCCGAGGCGTCGCTGTCGTACCTCGGCCTCGGCCCGCCGCCGCCGAACGCGTCCTGGGGACGGCTGCTGCACGAGGCCCAGGCCACCGTGCTCACCGCGCCGGTCGGCGCGATCGCGCCTGGCGTGCTGCTGGTCGTGCTCGTCGTCGGCGTGAACCTGGTCGCCGACGGGCTGCGCGACCTCGCCCCGGGGAGGAGCCGATGAGCCGGGAGGAACCGACGGTCCCGGAGCAGCCGACCCCGGCCGAGCCGGTGACCCGGGACGTGCCGCCGCTGCTGGACGTGGACGGGCTGTCGGTGCGCCAAGCGGGCGGCGGTGAGTTGCTGCACGGTGTGTCGTTCACGCTGGCGCCCGGTGAGCGGCTGGGACTGATCGGCGAGTCCGGGTCGGGCAAGTCGCTGACCGCGCTGGCCGTCCTCGGCCTGCTGCCCGCCGGGCTGAGCGCGCACGGCAGTGTGCTGCTGGCCGGCACGCAGATCGTCGGCGCGCGGGACCGCCGGCTGGACCGCGTCCGCGGGCGGACGGTGAGCGCGGTGTTCCAGGAGCCGCTCACGGCGCTGGACCCGCTGATGCGCATCGGCAGGCAGCTCGCCGGGCCGATCCGGCGCCGGCGCGGGCTGCGCGGCGGGGCGTTGCGGGCCGCCGTCTCGACCGCGCTGGACGAGGTCCGCCTGTCGGCACGGGTCGCGGGCGCGTACCCGCACGAGATCTCCGGCGGCCAGCGGCAGCGCGCGGCTCTCGCCATGGCGCTGGCCTGCGAGCCCGACCTGCTGATCGCCGACGAGCCGACCACGGCGCTCGACGTGACCGTGCAGGCCGAGGTGCTCGCGCTGCTCAACGGGCTGGTCTCGGGCCGGTCGATGGCGCTGCTGCTCATCGGCCACGATTTGGCCGTGGTCGCGGGCGTGACGGACCGGCTGGCCGTGCTCGAACGCGGCTCGCTGGTGGAGTCGGGAAGGGCGGAGGACATCGTGCGCGCACCGCGGCACCCCTACACGCGTGCGCTGGTGGAGAGCGCGGAGGCGTTCGAGGCCGAGTTCGATCGGCTGGCGCCATGACGCTGCTGGAGGCAAGGGAGGTCGGGTTCGCGTACCGGGGCGGGGCGCCCGTGCTCTCCGGCGTGTCCGTCGCGGTGACGGCGGGGCGCAACCTCGCGCTGGTCGGCGAGTCGGGGGCGGGCAAGAGCACGCTGCTGCGGCTGCTGCTGGGCCTGGCCCGGCCCAGCACGGGTGAGGTGCTGTTCGACGGCCGGCCGCTGCGGCCAGGGCGCGACCAGGAGTTCCGGCGCAGTGTCCAGCCGGTGTTCCAGGATCCGTACTCGTCGCTGGATCCGCGCCAGCGGGTGGACCGCATCGTGTCGGAGCCGCTGCGGGCGATGCGGATCGGCGCCCGCGACGAGATCGGCGACCGGGTGGCGGAGACGCTGCGCGCCGTCGGACTGCCGGCGGACGCCGCGCGCCGCTATCCGCACGAGTTCTCCGGCGGGCAGCGGCAGCGCATCGCGATCGCCAGGGCCATCGTGTGCGAGCCGCGGATCCTGCTGGCCGACGAGCCGGTCAGCGCGCTCGACGTGACCACGCGCGTGCGGCTGGTCGAGTTGCTGCGGGAGCTGAAGGCGACCAGGGAGCTGACGCTGGTGATGGTCTCGCACGACCTGGCCGTGGTGAGCGCCCTGTGCGACGAGATCGCCGTGCTGGACGGGGGCCGGATCGTGGAGCAGGGGGCGAGCGCGGCCGTGCTCGGCTCGCCCACCCACCCGCACACGCGCCGCCTCGTCGCCAGCGTCCCCCGCCTGCGCCGCGACACCGGTCCGGCGGCGTCCTGACCGGTCCCGCGCTGACCGGCCTCTCCCCCTACCCGCCCTTCGGCGCGTCCTGATCAGGGTGAGGGGCCGGGCTCTCCGTCCTTGGGCGCGGTCCGTGCCTGTTCCGCGCTCGGCTCGGGCTTGGGCTCCGTCGCCGGGCTCTCGCCGTTCTCCTCCAGGTACGCCTCCGGCACGTCCGGCATGACCGGCATCAGCTCCTTGCGGGACACGAACGTGTCCAGCAACGACAGAAGCATGGCCAGCACCGGCACCGCCAGCAGCGCCCCCACCGCCCCGAAGAGCTGCGCCCCCAGCAGCACGCCCGCGAACGCGACCCCCGGATGCATGTTCACCGCCCGCCCGCTGATCCGCGGCTCCAGCGTCAGGTTCTCCACCTGCTGGTAGAGGATCCCCCAGGCCAGGGCCGCCAGTCCGATCCAGGGCCGGGGCGAGACCAGGCCGACCACGGTGGGCAGCGCGATCGCGATGTAGGTGCCGATCGTGGGCACGAGCTGGGCCACGATCCCGGTCCACACCCCCAGCGCCAGCCAAGAGGGCATGCCGAGCAGCAGGAACACGACGGCCGAGCTGGTGCCGTTGATCGCGGCCAGGATGAGCCGGGCGGAGACGTACCCGCCGGTCTTGACCAGCGACACGTCCCACACCGTGAGGAAGACCTGCTGGACGCGGCCCGGCAGCAGCTGGGCGAGCCAGCGCCGCAGCCGGGGGCCGTCGGCCGAGAAGTAGAAGGTGAGCAGCAGCAGGGCGAAGGTGTTGAACACCGCCAAGGTGATCGTGCCGAGCAGGCCGAGCACGCCGCCGAGCAGGTCCTGTGCGTAGGTGGCGGCCTGCTGAGGGGTCAGGTTGATGGAGCTGAGGATGGTGGAGATGTCGTACTTCGTACCGAATCGGGTGTTGATCCACTCGATGGCGCCGGTGACGACCTCGGGCAGCGCGCGTACGAGTAAGGCGGCCTGCTCGACGAACAAGTTGCCGAACAGCAGGAGGAAGACCGCGGCGAGCAGCGCGATCCCGATCATCACGAGGACGGCCGCGGCGCCCCTGCGCATGTGCCGGGCCAGCCGGCCGACCGCGGGCTCCATCGCCAGCGACAGGAACCACGCCATCACCACGACGACGATCAGCGAACCGGCGTCGGTGAGGACGAAGCGGATGAGGTACACCACGACGACGACCGCGACGACGGCGAACCCCACCCGCCACACGTTGGCCGGCGAGAGCAGCACCTGGATCCGCTGGATGGGCTCGGGGCGGGGTTCCCTGGGCTCGAACGGCTTCATGGCACCCTCCTGACCGGGGCACGCGGCGATATGCCTCACCGGCATCTCTTCCCCGTCCAGAGTGAATCGTGCACGGCGGCCCCCGGCACCTGAGCGGACGCCGGGCGGTCACGGGCGGGTGGCCGCGGCCACGAAGAGCGGCAGGGCGAGGAAGAGCCGGTCGCGGCGCCCCCGTTCGCGCTGCTCGGCGAGCCACGACTCGGCCTGCGCGTCGCTGATCGCCCCGGCCGAGCGGGCCCGCTCCGCGAGGTCGGCCAGCACGGGCACCGCCCTCTCGTCCGCGAGCACCCAGGTGTGGACCTCGACGGTGACGTCGGTGAAGCCGGCGTCGAGGAGGAGGTTGCGGTGCCGGCGGGCGCAGGGCGAGCCGGTGACCAGGTCCGCGCGGGCGTGCACGATCGTACGGGTGAGCGCGGCGTCGTCGGAGTCGACGACGTAGGTGTCCCAGTCCTGGCCGATCAGCACGATGCGCCCGCCGGGAGCGAGCACGCGCCGCGCCTCCAAGGCCGCGCGGCCGGGGTCGTCCAGGATGTGGTAGAGCTTCTCGGCCCGGTAGCCGCGCAGCTCGCCGTCGGCGAACGGCAGCGCGTAGGCGCCCGCCACGCAGAAGTCCCCGGCGGGCCAGCGCCCGCCCGCCACCTCGATCATCCGCTCGTCGAGGTCCACGCCGATCGCCCGCGCACCCCGTCCGGCCAGCTCCCCGACCGCGCGCCCGGCCCCGCACCCGACGTCGGCGACCGCCGCGCCCGGCGCGAGGCCGAGGAGTTCGTAGGAGCGGGCGCGCAGCTCGGCCGCCCCGGGGAGGCCGTCGGCGAGGTCGAGCAGGGTGATGAACGCGTCGGTCTGCTCGCTGGTGCGGCCCGTGCCCGACGTCCTGTCCAGGTTCGTGTTCGTCTTCATGGGGGCGATCCTGCGACTTCAAGTCGGCTTGAAGTCAAGCGGCCGTCGTCAGGCTCTCGCGGTGCAGGAGCCCGGCCCGGGGGCCCTGGCCGTGATCAGGTAACGGTCGATCTGCCGCTCCAGGCAGGTGGACCCGCCGGCGTAGGCGGTGTGGCCGTCGCCGTTCTTCGTCAGCAGCACGCCCTTCGACAGCTGCGCCGCCAGCGCCTTGGCCAGCGCGTACGGCGTCGCCGGGTCGCGGGTCGTGCCCACCACCACGATCGGCGGCGAGCCGTGAGCCCGCACCTTCTTGGTGAACGCCTTGCCCTTGACCGGCCAGTACGGGCAGCGCAGCTCGGGCCGGTCGAGGCAGTGGATGGCCCGGAACGCCTCCAGCGTGTTGGCGTACGTGCCGTCGGCCCGGCGCCCGTTGTAGAGGTCGGCGAGCCGCAGCAGCAGCGAGCCGTCGCCCTTGAACCCCTGGGCCAGCGCCAGGCGCAGCGTCGGCCAGTACGCCACCCCGTACAGCGCCTGCTGGACGCCGGTGCGCACGACCGCCTCGCTCACCTGGCGGCCGTCGTAGGTGTTGCGCAGCGGCGCGCGATCGGCCCGCTTGTACAGCGCGTCGATCCGCTTCACCGCCGCGCGCACCGAGTGCTTCTTGAACGGGCAGCCCTTGGCCTTGAAGCAGTCGCGCACGAACGACTCCAGCGCCGTCTGGAAGCCCGTGACCTGGCTCTGGGCGAACTCGCCGCCCGACTGGCCGGGGTCTTCCGCGCCGTCCAGCACCATGGCGCGGATCCGCCTCGGGAACAGGTCGGCGTAGCGGGCGCCCAGGTAGGTGCCGTACGACCAGCCGAGGTAGGTCAGGCGGGAGTCGCCCAGCGCCGAGCGCATCACGTCCATGTCGCGGGCGGCCTCGCCCGTGCTCACGTGGGCGAGCAGGTCCTTGCCCGCGTTGGCCGCGCAGGCCTTCGCGAACGTCTTCGACCACATCCTGGCCTGCTTGATCTCGGCCTTGGTGTCGGGGGTCGGGTCGGTGGAGTAGAAGGCGTCCAGGCCCAGCGTGCCCAGGCAGCGTACGGGGGCCGATCCGCCGACGCCGCGCGGGTCGAAGCTCACGACGTCGAACCGCCTGCGGAGCGAGGCCGACACGACCGCCTTGCTCGCCTTCAAGCTCTCCACTCCCGAGACTCCGGGGCCGCCGAAGTTGAGCACCAGGGAGCCGATCTTCTTTCCGGCCGCGGGAAGCCGGATCAGGCTGATCTTAATCCGTTTCCCGCCCGGCTTCGAATAGTCGAGCGGAACCTTTAATTTGGCGCACTGGAAGCCGCCGCCACACGCTGACCAGGCAAGACGCTGGCCGTAATAGTCGGAGACCCGGCCGGGCGCCGTGGCGTTCGCCGTACCGGCCAGGCCGGTCATGGCGATCACGGCGACGATCACGGGTGAAATGATGGTGATGAAACGTCGCATAAGGAAAAAGTGACCGCTTAACCTTGCGGACCCCTTTAAAGGCGCTGGAATAGATCCCTTGCAAGAATGCCCGTGCCCATGCCACGCGCAGCCGTCACACGTATGGACCGGCCGCCGTCAGGGCGCGGACCGTTCCGGGGCGCGCAGCCCGGCGATGATGCGGTCGAGGGCGGCCAGGTCCGCGGGGTCCAGGGCGAGCAGGGAGCGCGGCGGGCGGGCCAGGATGCGCTCGGCCTCCTCGGCGACCGCCGTCCCTGCCGGCGTCAGCGTGACGATGCGGCTCCGGCGGTCGCTCGGGGCGACACTGCGGGTCACGTAGCCGCGCCGCTCCAGGTCGTCCACCATCAGCGTGGTGTACGGCTTGTCGGTGGACAGCTCGGCGGTCAGCTCCCGCATCGTCATCGGCCCGGCCAGCAGGCGGCGCAGCGCCTTGACACGGAAGAAGCTGATGCCGAGCGTCTCGGCCACCTCCTTGCGGCGGTCCTCCTGGCGCAGGACGAGGTCGTACATGCCGGACCAGACGCGGGCCACCGCCTCCTGGTCGGGGGTCTGGCTCATGAGGTCTACGCCGTTCCTTCCGCGGTGAGGTCGAGCCGTTGGGCGGTGCGGGCGGCGCTGTCACGGGCCCAGCCGGTGGTGGTCAGGATACCGAGCAGGGCGATCACCAGGCCGCCGCCGGCGATGATCCACCAGCCGATGTGAGTGGCGGCGGGAAACCCGGTGGCGAACGGGCCGGCGACCGCCGAGGTGACCAGCGAGCCGATGACCGCGACGCCGAGCACCTGCCCGATCTGGCGGCTGGTGGAGGCCACCGCCGCGGCCATCCCGGCCCGGGCGCGCGGCATGCCGGACACGGCGGTGTTGGTGATCGGCGCGTTCACCATGCCGAAGCCCAGCCCGAACAGCACGTACGCGGTCATGAGCCGCCAGGTCGGCATCTCCGCCGTCAGCCCCGTCAGGATCAGGCCGCTGAGCGCCATGGTGACCCCGGCCACGACGAGCGGCACGCGCGGCCCGGCGCTCGCCACGATCCGGCCGGACAGGGGCGCGCAGACCGCGGTCAGCCCGGCGATGGGCAGCGTGTAGAGGCCGGCGTGCAGGGCGGACAGGCCCAGCACGTCCTGGAGGTAGAGGGTGTTGAGGAACAGGAACCCGCCCAGCGCGGCCAGGGCGCACACGGCGGTGACGGTGGCTCCCGCGAACGGGGCGCTGCGGAAGAAGCGCAGGTCGATCAGGGGTTCGGCGTGGCGCAGCTCGTACGGGACCAGGCAGGCCAGCGCCAGCGCGGCGACCGCGAAGCAGGCCAGCGTCCGCGGCGAGCCCCAGCCGGCCGCCGGCGCCTCGATGAAGGCGTACGTCACGGTGGCCAGCACCACGATGATCAGCACCTGGCCGACCGGGTCGATCCGGCGGGCGCGCGGGGCGCGCGACTCCGGCACGAACAGCGCGCACAGCACGAACGCGGCCGCCCCCACCGGGATGTTGATCCAGAAGATCGCCTGCCAGCCGGCCGTGCCCACCAGCGTGCCGCCGACCAGCGGGCCGAGCGCCATGCTGAGGCCGATCATGCCGCCCCACACGCCGATGGCCCTGGCCCGCTCGCGCGGCTCGGTGAAGGTGTTCGTGATGATCGACATGGCGACCGGGTTGAGCATCGAGCCGCCGACGGCCTGCAGCGCCCGCGCGGCGATGAGCCAGCCGAGGCTGGGCGCGAGCGAGCACATGAGCGAGCCGAGCGTGAACAGTGTCAGCCCCGTCTGGAACGTGCGGCGGCGGCCGACCCGGTCCCCGGTCGAGCCGGACAGCATGAGCAGGCTGGCCAGCACCACCGTGTACGCGTCGATGATCCACTGCAGGCCGGAGACCGACGCGTTCAGGTCGCGGCGGATGGCGGGCAGCGCGATGTTCACGATCGTGTTGTCCAGCCCGACGATGAACAGGCTCATGCAGCAGATGCCGAGGACGAGCATGCGCCGGCGGGGGCTGAGCACGGGGGTCGCGGCGGGCGGGGCGGAGACCCGCTTGGTTATAGGCACATAATGATTATATTCGCATAACTAAGTACGTCCACTGACTGGTATCCCGGCAGATGACGGCAAGGAGGCCCTGGTCTTCGACCAGGAGGCGAACCTGGAGGCGGAGCTGATCGCCGCCGTACGTCAGCGCCCCGCCGGTCAGAGCGTCGTCGACGCGCTACGCGAGCACGCGCTCAAGTCCTGGCTCCCCGTCTCGACCCACCCGCGCTGGCCCGAGTCCAGCCGGCTCCTCGGCTCCACACCGGTGCTGCGCGAATACGCCAAGCGCGTGTGGACCCGCCACGCCGACGCCCTCAGCGCCGCCATCGCCGACGACGCGGGGGTGAGCCACGACAACCTCGCCTGCCAGGCCCTGGCCCGGTTCGTCCTGGAGATCCCGGCACTCACCCGAGGCCGCCCGGACCATCGGGCCGCCGTCGAAGAGCTCTTCGACCTGCTCACTCACGGCCGGCGCCCGCCCACGCCCTCGGAGCCTCAGACCCGGCTGCCCGCTCCCCGGTAGAACGGGCCGGAGGCGGGGTGGACCTCGATGCGCCGGCCGACCCGGGCCAGCCGCCGTTCGAGCTCGCGCGGCCGGTGCGGGACCTTGACGATCTGGTACGCGGTCCCGTCCAGGAGCCGCCGCCGGATGGTCGAGGACTCCTCGCCTTCGATGAGCTCGTCGGCGGTCCGGTAGGCGTCGAGCGCCGCGGTGAGCTCTGGGGAACGGCAGGGCGTGGCGCTCGTACTCGGTGGCGATGGCCCGGTAACAGCCGATCTGCTCGTCGAGGAGTGCTTGCAGACGCGTGCCGTCAGCCGATGTCATGAGACGACCATCACAAAACGTTCGCCGGACTGCGACACCTCTCGGGCCGGGCCGAGGTGAGGCGGGCGTTCTCGCGGGGAGGACATGACCATGGGCGACACGGTCTCCGCACGGCGCGATGGAGGCGAGGAGCGCGGCACCGCGATCCTCGATGTGAGCGGGCTGCGGTGGGCCTCGGAGCAGAACGTGGTCGTGGCCGTGCTCGGCCGGCGTCCAGGGGTGCTGCACGTCGAGGCCAACGCGGTGGCGCAGACGGCGACGGTGCGCTTCGATCCGCGCCGCACGTCCGTCGCCGAATTGCGTACGTGGGTCATCGAGTGCGGCTACCACTGTGCCGGGCAGTCCGTGCCCACCCACCTGTGCGACCCGATGACCGAGCCCTACCGGCCAGCCGATCACGCGGCCGGTGCCGAGGTCGCACACCGCGAGGCGACGGATCACGGCGGCGAGACGATCGCGCCACACGAGATGGCGGGTCACGGCGACGAGATGGCGGGTCATGGCGGGATGTCGATGGCGGCGATGGTCGCCGACATGCGCAACCGCTTCCTGGTGGCCGCGCTCTTCTCCATCCCGATCGTGCTCTGGTCCCCGATCGGCACGGACGTCTTCGGGCTGGAGCTGCCCGTGCCGTTCGGGTTGCGGCAGGACGTCTGGGCGTTGCTGCTCAGCCTCCCGGTGATCTTCTACTCGTGCTGGATCTTCTTCGCCGGAGCCGTACGCGCGCTCAGGGCCCGTACGCTCGACATGATGGTGCTCGTCGCGGTCGCGGTGGGCGCCGGCTGGCTCTACTCCCTGATCGTCACCCTCACCGGCGGCGGCGGTGAGGTGTTCTACGAGGCCGCCACCGTCCTGGCCGCGTTCGTGCTGCTCGGCCACTGGTTCGAGATGCGGGCGAGAGGCGGCGCGAACGACGCCGTCCGCGCCCTGCTCGACCTGGCCCCGCCCATGGCGACGGTCCTGCGCGACGGCCGCCCGGTGGAGGTCCCGACCGCCGAGGTGGTGGCCGGTGACCTGCTGCTGGTACGCCCGGGCGCGAAGATCCCGGTCGACGGCGTGGTCGAGGACGGCCAGAGCGAGGTGGACGAGGCGATGGTCACCGGCGAGAGCCTGCCGGTGCACAAGGAGCCGGGCTCGGCCGTCATCGGCGCCACCATCAACCGCGACGGCACGCTGCGCGTCCGCGCGACCAAGGTCGGCGCCGACACCGCTTTGGCGCAGATCGTCCGGCTGGTCCAGGAGGCGCAGAACTCCAAGGCGCCGGGGCAGCGGCTGGCGGACCGGGCGGCGTTCTGGCTCGTCCTGGTGGCGCTGGCCGGCGGCGCGCTGACCTTCCTGGTCTGGCTGCTCGTGGCGGGGCAGCCGCTCGGCGTCGCGACGCTGTTCGCGATCACGGTCGTGGTCATCACCTGCCCGGACGCGCTCGGCCTGGCCACTCCGACCGCCATCATGGTCGGCACGGGGCTGGGCGCCGAGCGTGGTGTGCTGTTCAAGAACGCGATGGCGCTGGAGACCTCGGCTCGCGTCGACGTCGTCGTGATGGACAAGACCGGCACCCTGACCAAGGGCGAGCCGGAGGTGACCGATGTGGTGACCGTCGGCGCGCTGCCGGAGGAGGAGTTCCTGCGCCTGGTCGCGGCGGTCGAGCGCGAGTCGGAGCATCCGCTGGCCGCGGCGATCGTCCGGCACGCCGACGACCTGGGCCTGGCCCCGATGACGGCGAGCGGGTTCGAGAACGTTCCCGGGCACGGCGCCGTCGCGCAGGCCGGCGGGCGCCGGGTCGTGGTGGGCAACCGGCGGCTGCTGGAGCGCGAAGGGGTGGAGCCGGGGGCGCTGGCGAGCAGGCGGCAGGAGCTGGCCGAGGGCGGCAGGACCGCGGTCATGGTCGCCGTGGACGGCACCGCGGCCGGGGTGATCGGCATCGCGGACGCGGTCAGGGACACCTCCTCATCGGCGGTGGCCGAGTTGCACGAGCTCGGTGTCGAGGTGGTGATGCTCACGGGCGACAACGCGGCCACCGCGGAGCGGATCGCGCGGCTGCTCGGCATCGACACCGTGGTCGCCGAGGTGCTGCCGGAGGAGAAGGCGGCCAAGATCGCCGAGCTGCGGGCCGGCGGCCGCAGGGTGGCCATGGTCGGCGACGGTGTCAACGACGCCCCGGCGCTGGCCCAGGCCGACCTGGGCATCGCCATCGGGGCCGGCACGGACGTGGCCATCGAGACCGCCGACGTCGTGCTCATGCGCTCCGATCCGCTCGACGTTCCGACCGCCCTGCGGATCGGCCGGGGCACGTTGCGCAAGATGCGGCAGAACCTGGGCTGGGCGATCGGCTACAACACCCTCGCGCTGCCGATCGCCGCCGGGGTGTTCGAGCCGGCGTTCGGGCTCGTGCTCCGGCCTGAGATCGCCGCGCTGTCCATGTCGGGTTCGAGCCTGATCGTGGCGGTCAACGCCCTCGCGCTCAAACGGCTGCGCCTGCCCTCCCCCGGCGCTTCGTGACGTCAGGTCCCCGGTGCCCTGCCGCTGGTTATCCGGCGTCGTTCATCCGGCGTTGTTTATAGGGCGTTGTTTATAGGGCGTCGTTTATCGGGCGTCGTATCGGGCGTCGCACAGGGCCCGGCTGACCAGCCGGTCGACGGCGGCCTCAAGCTGGAGAACGCGCTTGGCCGAATCGAAGCGCTCGGTGGAGACGGAGACCACGATGCTGCGCTCGCCGTCGGCGGTGACTCCCGTCCGGGTGGAGAAGCCGAGAATGTCCCCGCCGTGCCCCGCGTAGGTGCCGCCGCACGGCAGCGGACGCCGCATCAGGCCGAGTCCGTAGCGGGCGCCGGGCCAGATCTGCCGCAGCTCCTTGGCGACCGGAACGGTCTTGCGCATCTCGGCGAGCTGCGCGGGCCGCAGGAGCCGGCCGCCGAGCAGGGCGGTGAAGAACCGGTCGAGGTCCGCGGTGGTGGAGATGAGCCCGCCCGAGGCGTCCGCGTCGCGGTGCCGGGTGGTGTCGACGAACCCCTCGCCGGTCTTGAAGACGCTGTATCCGCGCGCGTGGGGGCGCGGCAGCTCGGCCGAGTTTCCCGGCCACCGGGTGTGCTTGAGGCCCAGTGGCTTGATGACGCGCCGGTCCACCTCGGCGTGCCAGGTGCGGCCGGTCACCTTCTCGATGATCAGGCCGAGTACGGCGTACCCGGTGTTGGCGTACGACCAGCCCTTGCCGGGAGCGAAAGCCGGCTTGTGGCGCATCGCCCTGGAGATGACCTCGCGCGCGGTGTAGGTGTCGAAGCGGTGGCGGCGGTACTCGCGGGAGGAGGCGATGGCCGTCGGGAACGGGTAGTCGTCGACGATCCCGCTCGTGTGCTGGAGGAGGTGGCGAACGGTGATCTTCCGCCCGTCGTTGCCGTGCCCCTTGATCAGCCCGGGAAGCCATGTGTCCGCGGTGTCGTCGAGTGACAGCTCCCCCTCGCCGGCCAGTTGCAGCACCACGGTGGCGACGAAGGTCTTGTTGGCGGAGCCGATCCGGAAATATCCTTCCGGCGGCACCGGGCTCTTCGTCCGGACGTCGGCGACGCCGGCGGTCACGACCATGCTCCCGCCCTCGCCGGTGACGCGTACCTGCACCCCCGTGGCTCCGCCGGCGACGATCCGCTCGGCGTCGCGCCGCAGGTCCGACCGGCTGTCCCCGGGGGCGGCGGCGATGGTGGTGGCCAGCAGGGCGGAGACCACCCCTAAGGGTGAGACGAACATGATTTTTCCGCTTTCGTCGGCATACGTGATCGAGCGCGTTCCACTCTCGTGGCAGGCGCGCAGGCCGGCATCGGTCGTTCGGCTGACCTTGATCGGCCGAACGACCAATCAAGCTCAGAGACGCCGAACGGCTCCACACCCGCAGGTGTGGAGCCGTTCGGTTTGGAGCCGCCGGAAGGCGTCAGCGGAAGCGGCGCAGCCGGAGGCTGTTGCTGACCACGAAGACGCTGGAGAACGCCATCGCCGCGCCCGCGATCATCGGGTTGAGCAGCCCCATCGCCGCCAGCGGCAGCGCGGCCACGTTGTAGGCGAAGGCCCAGAACAGGTTGCCCTTGATCGTGGACAGCGTCCGGCGTGACAGCCGGATGGCGTCGGCCGCCACCCGCAGGTCACCGCGTACCAGGGTCAGGTCCGATGCCTCGATGGCGGCGTCGGTGCCGGTGCCCATGGCCAGGCCCAGGTCCGCCTGGGCCAGCGCGGCGGCGTCGTTGACGCCGTCGCCCACCATGGCCACGACCTTGCCCTCGGACTGCAGCTTCTTGACCACGTCCACCTTGTCGGCGGGCAGCACCTCGGCGATCACCTCGTCGATGCCCACCTCGGCGGCGACGGCCTTGGCCACGGCCTCGTTGTCGCCGGTCAGCAGGACCGGCGTGAGGCCGAGGGCGCGGAGCCTGGCGATGGCCTCCTGGCTGGTCGGCTTGACCACGTCGGCCACGACGAGCACGGCGCGGGCCCGGCCGTCCCAGCCGACCGCGACCGCAGTGCGGCCGGCGGCCTGGGCCTCGTGCAGCTCCCGTTCGAGGTCGGCGGGCAGGTGCTGCGACCACTCGGCCAGCAGCCGGGGGCGGCCGACCAGCACGGCGTGCCCGTCCACGATGCCCTGCACACCGAGGCCCTCGACGTTGGCGAAGTCCTCAGGCGCGGGCAGCGCGCCGACGCGGGCGGCGGCGCCCTTGGCGACGGCCTGGGCGATCGGGTGCTCGGAGGCGTGCTCCAGCGCGCCGGCCAGGCGCAGCACCTCCTCCTCGCTCTCCCCCTCGGCCACGTGGACGGCCGTGAGCGTCATCCTGCCCTCGGTGACCGTGCCGGTCTTGTCCAGCACGACCGTGTCGATGCCGCGGGTGGACTCCAGCGCCTCGGGGCCCTTGATCAGAATGCCGAGCTGGGCGCCGCGCCCGGTGCCGACGAGCAGCGCGGTCGGGGTGGCCAGGCCGAGGGCGCACGGGCAGGCGATGATCAGCACCGCGACCGCCGCGGTGAAGGCCGCTCCCGCGCCGGCGCCCGTACCGAGCCAGAAGCCGAGCGTGCCGAGCGCGAGCGCGATCACGATGGGCACGAAGATGCCGGAGATGCGGTCGGCGAGCCGCTGCACCTGCGCCTTGCCGGTCTGGGCCTCCTCGACCAGCTTGGCCATCTGGGCGAGCTGGGTGTCGGCGCCGACCCGGGTGGCGCGCACGACCAGCCGGCCGCCCGCGTTCACCGTGGCGCCGGTGACGGCGTCGCCCGTCCCGACCTCGACCGGCACGGACTCGCCTGTCAGCATCGAGGTGTCCACGGCCGAGGAGCCCTCCTCGACCACGCCGTCCGTGGCGATCTTGTCGCCGGGCCGGACCACGAAGCGGTCGCCGGTCTTGAGCTGCTCGACCGGCACGCGCCGGCCGTCGGCCAGCTCCACCTCCTTGGCGCCCAGCTCCAGCAGGGCCCGCAGCGCGGCGCCCGCCCGGCGCTTGGAGCGGGCCTCGAAGTAGCGCCCGGCCAGGATGAACGCGGTGACGCCCGCCGCCGCCTCCAGGTAGATGTTGCCGGAGCCGTCGGTGCGCTCGATGGTCAACGCGAACGGGTGCGTCATGCCGGGCACGCCTGCGGTGCCGAAGAACAGCGCCCACAGCGACCAGCCCAGCGCGGCGATCGTGCCGATCGAGATCAGCGTGTCCATCGTCGCGGCGCCGTGGCGCAGGTTGGTCCAGGCCGCCTTGTGGAACGGCCAGCCCGCGTACACCACCACGGGCGCGGCCAGCACCAGCGACAGCCACTGCCAGTTGGTGAACTGCAGCGGCGGGATCATCGCCATCGCGATCACCGGCACCGCCAGCACCACGGAGGTGATGAGGCGCTGGCGCAGGGGCCGCAGCTCGTCCTGCGGCTCCTCCTCCCCCGTCTCGGTCTTGGGGGGCGCGGGCAGGGCCGCCGTGTAGCCGGCCTTCTCCACCTCCTCGACGAGCAGCCGCGGATCGACGCCCTCGGGGAAGGTGACCTTCGCCTTCTCGGTGGCGTAGTTGACCGTCGCGGTCACGCCGTCCATCTTGTTCAGCTTGCGCTCGATGCGGTTGGCGCACGAGGCGCAGGTCATGCCGCCGATCGAGAGTTCGACCGCGTTGTGCCGGTCATCGGTGAGCTGTGACATCACCGTTCTCCTTCCTCTCGCTCAGTGGCCGTGGCCGTCGTCATCGTGCCCGGTCGGCGTCGGCTCGGCCGTGGCCGGCCGCTCCCCCGCCGCCGCGGTGAAGGCGGCGGTACGGACCTCGTCCCCGTGCTGGAAGTCGAGGAAGAGGCGGTAGTCGCCGGTGCTGGGCACCTCGGCGTAGAAGACGATCTCGGGGCCGGCCGCCGTCCTGCCGTCACCGGGCTCGCCGTCGGGGTGGACGTGCAGGTAGGCCAGGTCCCTGGCGCGCAGGGCCACCAGGTGGCCGTAGGCGCCGAGGTAGGGCTGCAGGTCGGTGACGGGCTCGCCGTCCTTGCTCACCTTGAGGGTGAGCTTACTGGACCGTCCGGGCGTCAGCTCGCCGTCGAGGGTGACCTCGTATCCGTCGACCTTGGCCGTACGGGACTGCTCGGGCAGCTTCCCCGGCTTGTAGTCACCGGCCACGGTCAGGTCGGCCCCCAGCGTCAGGCCGCTGCCGCCGGCCGGCACGAAGTCGGCGAAGGCGCGGTACGGCCCGGCTTCCGGCAGCGTCAGCCGGACCGACCAGACGCCGTCGGAGCCCAGCTCGGGGTGCACGTGCTGGAAGTTCCTCAGGTCGCGGGAGGCGACGATGAGGTGCAGCTTCTTGTCGTGCTCGACCTCGTAGCCGGTGACCGGCCGGCCGTCGGGCCCGGTCACCGCGAACCGGAAGTCCGCCGGCTCGCCCGGCTCGAACGTCGCCGTCAATGGTTCGAACGTGTAGCCCTTCTCGGACACCTGGAGCCCCCCGGGGGTATCTTGCTTCGCCTGTCCAGTGTCGTGCCCGGCGTCATGCCCGGCGCTCGTGGCGGGCGTGGGGGTGGCGGCGGGCGCCGTCATGCCTGCGTGATCCGCCGCCTGAGGCGTTCCTGACCCGGCCGTTCCGGCCGTTTCCGACCCGATCGGGCCGACCAGCTTGCCCGCACCCAGGGCGCCGCCGAAGACGACGGCCAGCCCCAGCACGTACGCGCCGAGCTTCGTCGCGGCGTTCACTGGTTCACCACTTCATAGCCGGCCTCGTCGACCGCGGCCGCGATCCGCGCCGCGTCAACGGGGCCGTCACTGTCGACGGTCAGCAGGCCGGTCGCCAGGTCCACCTCGACGTTGGTGACACCGGCCACTCCGCCGACCTCTTCCTTGACCGAGCTCACGCAGTGGCCGCAGGTCATGCCCTTGACGGTGTAGGTGGCGGTGCTCATATCGATCTCTCCTTCAATCCGTGGGGGTCAGGAACGTACGAGTCGTGCGATGGCGTCGGAGGCCTCCTTGACCTTGGCCTCCGCCTCGGGCCCGCCCTTCCGCGTGGCCTCGGCCACACAGTGGGCCAGGTGCTCTTCGAGCAGCGACAGGGAGAACGACTTCAGCGCGCTGGTCGCGGCCGACACCTGCGTCAGGATGTCGATGCAGTATTTGTCCTCTTCGACCATCCGCTGCAGGCCGCGGACCTGCCCTTCGATCCGGCGCAGGCGCGTCGCGTGGTCCTGCTTGCTGCCGCTGTATCCGGCCATGTCCACTCCTTCCCTCGGTCAGCTGCTCCATCAACACCATACCCCCCTATGGTATTTCCGGCAACGAGTCGCCGGCGCGCGTACGTTCTTTTCGGCTTTTTTGGCTTTTCTTGGAGAGAGCTGTCGAATCGCGTCGAGCCCGTTCGTAGCAGGGGTGAGAGGCCGGCAACGGACCGGTCACCACTCACCGGAGGTTCGTCATGTCCGTCATCACCACCGCCGTTCCCGCCAGGTCCCTGATCCTCAGCGGCCTGACCGCCACGGCCGTCGCCGGCGCGGTGACCGCCGCCGTCGCCGCGGCGGGTGAGCTCGCCGGGATCAGCCTGGTCGTCAACGGCGCGCCGATCCCGGTGTCCGGGTTCGCCACGCTGACCGTCATCTTCTCCCTCGTGGGCCTGGTCCTGGCCGCCGTCCTGGCTCGCCGGGCCAGGCACCCGCGCACGACGTTCGTCCGCACCACGCTTGTGCTCACGGCGCTGTCTCTGGTACCGGATGTGCTCGTCGGCGCGTCGGTGACCACGAAGGCGCTGCTCATGGTGACGCACGTCGTCGCCGCCGCGATCGTCATCCCGGCCATCGCCCGCCGCCTGTCCGCCTGATCCCCTGGTCGAAGGAGTTCGCCCGTGAAGAAGTACCTGCTCGCCGTCCAGTACGACGAGAGCACGCCGTGGCCGTCCGAGGCCGACCTGAGCGAGCAGCAGGCCAGGACCACCAAGGTCACCACCGACATGCAGGCGGCCGGTTGCTGGGTGTTCGTCGGCGGCCTGGTGGGCTCGCACGCCACCACCGTCGTACGTCCCGGCGACGGCACGACCACGATGACCGACGGGCCGTTCGCCGAGACCAAGGAACAGCTCGGCGGGTTCTGGGTGATCCAGTGCGACGACCTGGACCAGGCGCTGGCCTGGGGTGAAAGGTGCGCGCTGGCCTGCGGGTCACCGATCGAGGTGCGCCCGTTCGAGGACGCGCAGTGGACGTGAGCGGGCGGTGAACCCGGTGGATCTGAACGGCGATCCACCGGGCCGAGTGCGGCAGGTGCGTGGCCACACCGGGCCGAGTACGGCAGGTGCGTGGCCACCCTGACGCGCCTGCCCGGGGACATCGGCCTGACCGAGGACTTCGTGCAGAACGCGTTCACCGTGGCCGTCCAGAAGCAGGCGCAGGGGCCCGGCCGAGGGCTTCTCAGCCAGAACGCGTTCACCGTGGCCATCCAGAAGCACACGCAGGAACCCGGCCAAGGACCTCGGCCAGAACGCGATCATCGTAACCGTCCGGAAGCACACGCAGGGGCCGCCGCCCAATCCAGGCGCGTGGATCGTCACCACCGCCCGCAATCGGGCGATCGACCGCCTGCGCCGCGAATCCACCCGCCGTACACCCGCCAGGCCCGCCACCCCCAGGCGCTGCTGCTGCACCAACCCGACGAACCCGAGGAGGTGGGACCGGTGCGCGACGACCAGCTCCGCATGATCTTCACCTGCTGCCACCCGGCACTGTCCCCGCCCGCCCGCACCGCGCTCACCCTGCGCCTGCTCGGCGGGCTGGAGGTGGCCGAGATCGCCCGAGCCTACCTGGTACCGGAATCGACCGTTTTCCAGCGAATCGTCCGCGCGAAGAAGAAGATCCGCGACGCCGGCATCCCGTACCGCGTGCCCGACGCCGCCGAACTGCCCGACCGGCTCACCTCCGTGCTGACCGTCCTCTACCTGATCTTCAACGAGGGGTACACGTCCACGTCAGGAGAGCTGCTGCGGACGGATCTGTGCCTGGAGGCGGTCCGCCTGGCCAGGGAACTGGCCGCGCTGATGCCCGACGAGCCCGAGGCGCTCGGGCTGCTGGCGCTGCTCCTGCTCACCGAGGCCCGCCTGCCCGCCCGGGTGGGACCGGCAGGCGAGCTGGTGGTGCTCACCGAACAGGACCGGTCACTGTGGAACCACCGGCTGATCGCCGAGGGGCACGAGCTGGTACGCCGCTGCCTGCGCCGTGACCGGCCGGGTCCGTACCAGCTGCAGGCCGCGATCAACGCCGTGCACACCGACGGCCCGGCCACCGACTGGGCCCAGGTGCTCGCCCTGTACGACCAACTGCTCCAGCACGTCCCCACCCCGATCGTCGCGCTGAACCGCGCGGTCGCCGTCGCCGAAGTACACGGCCCCGAGGCAGCCCTGACCGCTATCGAGGACCTGAGCCTGCCCGGCTACCGCCTACTGCCCGCCACCCGCGCCGACCTACTGACCCGCCTCGGCCGCACCGGCGAAGCCGCCACCGCCTACGGCCAGGCCATCGCCCTGGCCACCAACGACACCGAACGCACCTTCCTGCGCGCTCGACGGGCCCGCCTGGCCCCGGACGTGTGACCGCGGACGATGTGGTCGATCGCGTACGACCAGACCGACGGACTCATGAAACTGACGACCGATACGCAGGTCTTCGTCGACGGGGTGACGCAGGGCGACGGCCCCTCGAAGCAGGAACGCCTGAGCGGATTCGAGCGCCGACCGGGTAGGCCGATCACCCAGCGCCCGCGTGCCAACCGCAGCACGCGGAACACGCGGCCCTGGCAGGGAACCCGGCGCGCAGCGGCCGAACGGGAGCCGCCAGATCGACCAGCGCCTGCCACTTACGGCTGAAAACGCGGCGCTCAGCGGCGGTCGTCAGTGACGGTGATGAGCCCGCCCTCGTAGGCGGCGACGACGAGCTGGGCCCGATCGCGGGCGTGCAGCTTGGCCAGCAACCGGCTGATGTGGGTCTTGACCGTGCCGACGGTGAGGTGCAGGTGCTCGGCCAGCTCGGTATTGGACATCCCCCTGCCGATGAGGGTGAGCACCTCGCGCTCGCGCTGCGTGATGTCGCTGAGATCCCGGACGACGGGGGCGGGTTGAGCGCCGCGCAGGAAGTCGGCGATCAGCCGGCGGGTCACGGTGGGTGCGAGCAGCGCCTCACCGGAGGCGACGACCCGGATGGCGGCCAGGAGCTCGGTCGCCGTGGCGCTCTTGATGAGAAATCCGCTGGCACCGGCCCTGAGCGAGGCGTACACGTAGTCGTCCTGGTCGAACGTGGTGAGGATCAGCACGCGGGTCCCGGCGTTGGCGGGGTCGGCGCAGATCCGCCTGGTCGCCTCAATACCGTCCATGTCAGGCATCCGCACATCCATGAGGACGACATCCGGCCGCTGAAGGCGAGCCAGCCGCACGGCCTCGGCACCCGTACCGGCCTCCCCCACGGCGGTCATCCCCGGCGTGGCGTTGATCAGCACTTTGAGGCTGTCCCGCACCAGAACCTGATCCTCGGCCAGCACCACCCGAATCCGCGCCGACGACGGCACGTCGTCCGGGACGGCATCCCCACTCACCCCACCACTGCTCACGCCCACACCACCCTCGCCACCCACGCCACCCTTCGCGATGTCAGCCTCCCAACGTCAGCGCCCCCAACCTGAGCGCCCCCAACCTGAGCACTCTCGACCTGAGCGCCCCCAACCTGAGCACTCTCGACCTGAGCGCCCCCGACCTGAGCGCCCTCGACGTGAGCACTGCCAATGCCAGCCCCGCCCATGAGCGCACCGATCACGCCGACGCCGCCCAAGTCACCACCTCCCCAGATCGGCACCGCCGACGTCTGCGCAACCATGTCAACGCCGCCTCCTAAACCGCGCACCCGTCATCAGCGCCGCCCACGTCAGCACCACTCCCACCGGCACCGCCCGCGCCAGGACCACCCACGTCAACGCCAGCGCCACCCGTGCCAGCGCCACCCGTGCCGGCACCACAACGCCGGCACCACCCACCTCAGCACCACCCACGCCGGGACCCCAGCACCATACGGCGCGCCGGCACCAGCGAGCCCAGCACTGACGGCAACACCTCTCCCACCGGCGGTGGTCATGGCAGGGGGTCGGGCTGGTCGTCGTAGGGTAAGCGGGCCGTGACGCGGAAGCCGCCTTCGGGGCGGAAATCGGCGTCGAACGTGCCGCCGTACATCTTGACGCGTTCGCGCATGCCGATCAGGCCGTGGCCTCCGCCTCGGCCGGCTCGCGGGGGTCGCCCGTGGCGAGGGCCGTCGTCGGTGACCTCGATGGCGGCGGTCCGTCCGCCGATGGCGACGGTGACCGAGCAGCGGGTGGGCCCGGCGTGGGTGATGACGTTGGTCAGCGCCTGCTGCACGATCCGGTAGACCGACACCGCGACCGCGGGCGGGAGCGCGGCCTCCTCCTGGACGGTCAGCTCCACCTCCACCCCGGCCGAGCGGGCGTGGTCGGCCAGCTCGGGCAGGTCGGCCAGGCCGGGGACGGGCACGTGGGGCTCCGCGAGGTCGCCGTCGGAGCGCAGGAGACCGAGGACCCGCTGGATCTCGGTGAGCGCGCCGCGGCTGGTCCGTTCGATGACGGCCAGGGCGGCGCGCACCTCCTGCGGGCGTTCGTCGGCGACGTGGTTGGCCACGGTGGCCTTGACGGCGATCAGGCTCATGCTGTGGCCGATCACGTCGTGCAGCTCCCGGGCGATGCGCCGTCGTTCGTCGGCCACCGCGGCCTCGGAGAGGTGGCGGACGAGGCGGGCGGTCGTCTCCCGTTTCCACTTGACGGCCCTCCCCACACCCCAGCAGGCGAGCAGGAACACGCAGATCGTGCCGATCTCCACCGGCCAGTATGGTGGCAGCTCGCTGGGGGTCGCCGGGGGCGGCAGGCCGGGGAGCACCTGATCGTAGAAGAGCAGGATCGCGCCCGTCGCGGCGAGCGCGCAGGCCACGAGGCCGCTCACCGACCAGGTGGCGGAGGCGGTGGCGGCCACCAGGTAGAGCGCCAGGACGGTCGGCACGAACGTCAGCCAGATCATGCCCGCCGCGACCGCGCCGGACAGGGTCGCCGCGGTGGCCGTGGCGCACGCGAGGACGAGCATGGCGCGGGGCCGGCGCCGCCGGAGGGCGATCGGGAGGCTCACGACCGCCGCCACCGGCCAGGCCGACCAGGCGGGCCACGGCGACGAAGGGCCGGGCGGATCGACGATGGCGTAGCCGATGGTCAGCGCCACGACGACCGCCGCCGCCGCGTTGGCGACTCCGTTCGTTCCGATCCGCCGGGCCCAGGTCATCAACAGCCTCTCCGATGAAGCCCCCGCTGTCAGGCGGGGGAGGTTGTCACGACGAGAACGTACCGTCACGGCGGATCATCTGGCATCTGACCAGGGTCGTACTTTCGGCGTCTGTCTGAGGTTGTACGGGGGCTCGTGCCGGCCGTTCAAGATGCGACCTGAGCCAGACGCGCGGACCGGGCGTCGTCCAGCACGCTGCTGGTGCGCCCCGGCGTTCCGGCCGGGGCGTTCGGACTCGGACGGACGGGCGGCAGAGCATGGACATCGACCTACGCGGGCGCATCACCCGGTGGCGGCAGGCCGACGCGGCACGGCGGGCCGCCAACGCCGAGGCCGACCTGGGCCGCCGGCCTCCCTTCCCCGGCCGGTGGGTGAGCGCCGTCTCGCTCATCGGCGGCCCCACGCTGATCATGGTGGGGACCCTGCTGCGTTCCCCGTTCTACTTCTTCGTCCCTTACCAGCTCGTCGCCTACACCCGCCATCCCGCCCTCATCACCGCCGCCTACGTCTGTTTCGCGGCCGGGTTCGTGCTGCTCTGGCCGGCGATCATGGCTCTGGCGCACCGGATCGCCGTCACCCATCCGCTGTGGGGCGTATGGGGCGGCTGCCTGGTGATCGTCGGCCTGTTCACCCGGACCTTCCAGTACGGCACCGACCACCTGGCCTTCCACCTGACCGACACCCTCGGCCTGCCGACCATGCTCACGGGCATCGACGGCTACTACCTGGCCTGGCGCGACTCCGTCTGGCACCCGTTCAGGTCCATGTCGGGGCCGGCCTTCTTCGGCTGGGTGGTGCTGGCCGTCGGCGCCTACCGCTCCGGCGCTCTGGGGTTAGGCCGGTCGATCGCGCTCGGGCTGATGTCGGCACTCGCCCTCGGCACCCTCAAGGGCACCGAACCCCAGTCCTTCGTCGCCGTCGGCGGTCTGTGCCTCGCCCTCATCCCGATGGGCGTCTCGCTGCTGCGCGAAGGCCCTCCGCCGACCAGGCGCGCCATGGTCTGGATCGTCGCCCTCGCCGCGGTGCACGTCCTCATGACGGCATTCGGCCCGAGAGGGTGATGAGCGGGGATGTGCGCCGACCTGGACGTCACCTCCCCTGGTCCGGGCCGCGCCGGGCTGAGCCGAGGCCGGTCGAGGCCGGTCGAGGCCGGTCGAGGCCGGTCGAGGCCGGTCGAGG